>CAYUZA010000096.1:0-10135 GCA_964449535.1 uncultured Saprospiraceae bacterium | reverse complement strand
ATTGCCATCATATTTGGAGCGTCAGGGTTCCTCCTTGGTAGAAATGATTCGATATTTTTTGGATAATGGAGCAAAAGGGGGCTTTTATCTACATGAGCAAGATGCTTTGCTCGATGCCATTAAAGCCGCAATACTGGATAGGAGTCGCAAAACCATATTGTGGGGGGTAAGTTTCGCATTATTGGACTTTATGGAAGTTCAAAAACTAGATATGCCGGATGTAATAGTAATGGAGACTGGCGGAATGAAGGGTAGAAAACGGGAAATTACCAGGGAGGAGCTGCACACTGCTTTGCGTGCAAAATTTAATGTATCCAGGATTCATGGCGAATATGGCATGACTGAGTTGATGTCTCAAGCGTACGATGCTGGGAAAGGCAAGTATAAAGCAGGACCTTTGATGCAGGTCTATCCAAGGAGTATTCACGATCCACTCAGTCCGGGAACTCAAGGACGCCAGGCAGCATTAAATATTATTGATTTGGGCAACATATATTCTTGTGCTTTCATAGCTACAGATGATCTGGCAATAGTTCATGATACAAAGCACTTTAATATAATGGGCAGACTGGACGCATCAGACATACGCGGTTGTAATTTGATGGTGGCCAATAACTAAGTTTTGCTTTCAAAATTCCATTAGATTAAATAATCATTGCTCTTTAATGGAATAACTTTTGACATTTTTTGTCGTTATGTTATGGATTTTCATTTTTATTTAAAATAATCAAACATGAGTAATACATTTTATCTGAAGATCGTACAACTGCTTTTGTTTTTATTAGGAAATATAATCCTTGTCGCCCAACCTGGTCCAGGAAAAAAGCCGGATGTTTATAAAGATCAGGAAGCGGTGCGTATATTATCAAAGCTCAAAAAGCAATTTGACAGTTACAAAACCCTTGAGGTGCAATTTTTGATGGAAACAGAAATTCCGGGTGCTCCAACTGAAAAACAACAAGGAAAGCTGATCCAGGAAGGAGCGAAGTACCATGTGCAAACGGATCAATACGTAATCATTTGCGATGCCAAAACCATGTGGTTTATCAATAGGCAAGCAAAGGAAGGTCAAATCAATACGGTAGGTGATGATGATGGCATGGGCCTTTTTTCCCCGTTGGAGCTAATGAAAATTTACGAAAAGGATAACCACAATATTGGTCTGGTAAACGAATTTACAGAAAAGGGAAAAGTTTTTCAAGAGATTGAATTTGTTCCTAGGGATAGAGGGGCAGATTATTCCAAGGCGAGGATAACCCTCCAAAAAGGTACCCAGGAATTGAGTGATGTTCGTTTTTTTAATAAAGATGGTAGTCGTATGTTGTTGCGCATCAAATCACTTCAAGCCAACAAAGCGGTGCCACCGGGCCAGTTTGTATTTAAAAGTGCTCAATTTCCCGGGGTTCACATGGAGGATCTGCGATAAGATCGGGTCATACACTTTCTATAAAAAGAGGTGTTTTTTTGAAATTAAAGACGATGATAAATTATTTATATTTGTTTGGTGCTCGTAGGGATTGGTATTAATCTAGCTGCTCAATCCAAAGTGGACGATAACATTGATTTTTATGATCCTGTAAAGTTCAAACAAAGAACTGTTTATAAAACTGATACTCAAATTGAGTATGTTCAATACGACAAAATAGAGGGTAATTTAAGGAAGGTGGACTATTTCGATTCAAAGAACAGGAAAATCAGAGACAAGATTTGGAGAGATTCTCTTATCAGTGAAACAGAATACAAATATTTTGAGAACAATCAAATCATCAAACGCTTCGATGTTCTAAACCAAAAACCATTGCCGACCCAACTTCGTATTATTTTTAGATACCCTGCGATCGCTAGAGAAAACGGAATTTCAGGAGTAGTTGAGGTAGCGCTTAGCTATAATAGTGACTGTATTCCGGAATCATTTGATATTTTGAATAGCTTGGGCTCTGGGATTGATGAAGAGGTCAATAGGGGTATGAAGCTTATGGTAAGTTTAGCAAATAAATATAACGTTCCTTTTGAAAAATGTAAGGAATCAAATGAGCACTTTAAAGTCAATTTCAAACTTGAATAGCATTAAGTTACAATGGCTGTATGTCGGTTTCTAGCAAAAGCCCTTCGCTATTCATTGACGAAGCGATTATAAAATAATACATGCATTGTTGTTTAAAATACGTATACTTGTATGCCTAATAAATGGTTTATATGAATTCTTATTACCCTGAATTTTCGAACGATCAGGTATTCTTGAAAGATATGCCCAGTATTGAGCACATCGAATGGCAAGGATTAGATCCTCGTTTTAAGAAACTTATGTACTTGGGATCTGTCTCAAATGTAAGTCTGACCATAATATGGGTTACAGTAGCCTTTATTTTTGACTTTTGGAGTATTCCATGGTTGGCCTATGGGGTATTGTTATTAACAATTTCATTTTTGGGCCTGGGTATGTGGTTGGTACACTTGGCCTTTCCTGTCAAAGCATATGCCATTAGAGAGCGTGATATTTTATATCGTTCGGGGTTATTATTTAGATCCATTACTATAGTGCCGTTTGACAGGGTACAACATTGCGAGATTCATAGAGGGATTCTGAGCAGAATAATGGGATTGAGCCAAGTAAATGTGTATACGGCCGGTGGGTCCGGAAGTGATATCAGTATTCCTGGACTCACGGAAGAAGAGGCGGAGCGAATTTCAGCTTACATTATTGGCAAAACCAAGCAACAGGCAGATGAGGAGGAATAATCCGGTAGAGCATCCTTCAAGGCAATCACCTCTGGCCATACTGATGCTAATATTGCAATTTGCTCGCAATATCCTGCGCCAGTTTTGGCCGGTGGCTCTTTTGTTGCTGATCAATCGCCAACGTTCTGAAGAATTTGGCTTTTTACTTGGATTTTTAGCCCTTTCTTTTTTCTCCATGGCGGGCTCTATTCTGTCCTGGTTCCGATTCTATTATTGGCTTGATGACCGTCATTTGATGGTGCATAAAGGGATATTGACAAAGCAAAAGTTGCAGATACCTTTTGAACGAATCCAAGCGATAAAGCTGGAACAAAATATATTCCAGCAAATGATGAACATAGCTAAAGTCGAGATTGAAACTGCTGGTGCTAAAGGTAGCGAGATTACGATTCATGCACTTCCGATAGACCTGGCTCATCAAATTAGGGCTTATGTATTGGATAAGAAAGCGGATTTGGATGCCGAAAGCCAAACAGTGGAACAAGTTAAAGTAGGTGTTGAGGATTTGGCAGGAGTAGAAGGTAAGCCCCTATTCCAGCTGTCGATAGGTACCATGGTTAAAATAGGTCTTAGTCAAAATCATTTGCGTACTATTTTGTGGGTAGTTTTTTTTATATACTTCCCCTTGGATAATCAGTTGGGTTCATTTTTAGGCATGGATAGTGAAGCCGAAAATGAAACATTATGGGATAATTGGAGCCAGTGGTTGGGATTGTTTTCTGTGGTAATGGTTGGGTTGATATTGTTGTTATTATCTGTAGGGTACAGTATTGGTCAGGTTATTTTCCGATACGCTGATTTTATCGTGTATAAAACTCGCGAAGGGTTGCGAGTGGTCGGAGGCTTGCTCAATAGGACAGAACAAGTAGTAGTTCAGCGCAAGATTCAGTTAATGCTTTTCGATTCTAACCCAATTCGGAGGCTGTTGGGATTGCAGCGAGTCAGATTTTTCCAAGCTAGTGGCGAATCTGTCTCATTGAATGAGTCTATCATGGTTCCGGGATGCACGTCACTTCAAGCAGATCAGCTGTTGCAAGAATATTTGAATCCCGCATTGCTTGAAGGTCTTAACTACAAGCGGGTTCAGCCATTGTTTGCATGGAGGCATTTTCTCATTTCTCTATTTCTCCCTTTTGTGGCATTGACTGCTGGAGCAATATTTCGTTTTGGCACTGAAGCTGCCTGGTTATTTATGTTATTACCATTATTGGCTGTTTTTGCATGGATTTATTATCGAAATCTACAATATGCGATAAGTAGTGAGTTCATTGTAGTAAAAAGAGGAGTATTTTACAAGACAATTACGTTGCTTAAGCTTCACAAAATCCAAGCGGTGACGCTATACAGGGGATTTTACGAACTGAGAAGGGGAGATCTTGGAACAGTAGTATTGCATTCTGCTGCGCGAAAGGTATCCATCCCTTTTTTAACCTTAAAAGAGGCGGGGCTTTTGGTGGATTATATCACCAAGAAAGTTGAAACAGATACGCGATCTTGGATTTAACAAAGAGTTTCTTCAAAAAATAGCCGTACTGATTGCAATTATTCGATGTTGCTTCTGTTCACCCAGATGTATGTAAGTCTAATTAATATAGTATTTTTTTAATATGAATACTTATCTTTGTAGGGCAAAGGAAATGCATTATGGAAGTTTTGTATACAGAAGATAATATTCGGTCCCTCGACTGGAAAGAGCACATCCGGCTCAGGCCAGGCATGTACATAGGTAAATTGGGTGATGGGTCTACTCCCGACGATGGGATTTATGTATTGTTGAAGGAAGTGCTGGATAATTCTATTGATGAGTATGTAATGGGCTTTGGCAAGGAAATAGAAGTACGCATTGAGGATGGCAGGGTGGAGGTTCGTGATTATGGGAGGGGAATTCCATTGGGTAAGGTAGTGGATTGTGTTTCCAAAATAAATACAGGGGGCAAATACGATTCAAAGGCATTTAAAAAATCTGTGGGTCTTAATGGAGTAGGTACAAAAGCGGTAAATGCGCTTTCCACTTATTTTCGCATACAGTCTTTTCGTGATGGTGAGACTAAATTGGCTGAATTTTCGCAAGGAGATCTCACAAAAGAAGATCCAATAAAGCCGCAACAAGATAAAAACGGTACCTATACGGTCTTTGTTCCAGATGCTGACATTTTTAAAAAATACCGTTTTCGTCCTGAAATTGTAGAAAATCAGTTGTGGAATTATGCTTATTTGAATGCGGGGCTGAAGCTTCGTTACAATGGGCAGGTGTTTTATTCCAAGGATGGGCTTTTGGATCTTATGTCGCGCAAGACAGCGGGCGAGAATTTGGTATACCCTATCATACATTTGAAGGGCGATGATATTGAAGTGGCAATTAGCCATGGTAATCACTATGGGGAGCAGTATTATTCCTTTGTAAATGGTCAGCATACCACACAAGGAGGTACGCATCTGGCTGCTTTTCGTGAGGCTGTGGTCAAGACAGTAAGAGAGTTTTATAATAAAAGCTTTGATCCACAGGATATTAGGTCATCGATCATAGCGGCCGTTTCCGTAAGGGTAGAGGAACCAGTATTTGAGTCGCAGACCAAGACCAAATTGGGGTCTCAAAATATTGCCCCAGATGGTCCGTCCATGCGCAGTTTTGTGACTGATTTTCTCAAAACAGAACTAGACAATTTTTTGCATAGAAACCCAGAGGTAGCGCAAGCCCTACTTAAGCGTATCATGCAATCCGAGCGTGAGCGCAAGGAAATCGCGGGTATAAAAAAACTAGCTAATGAAAGGGCCAAAAAAGCTAATATTCACAATAAAAAGCTCAGAGACTGCCGCATTCATTACAATGATGAAAAGGCAGATCCACTACAACGCAATCGCACTACTGTTTTTATTACAGAGGGAGACTCAGCAAGTGGATCAATAACCAAGGCGAGAGATGTGCAGACTCAGGCGGTCTTTAGTTTGCGTGGAAAGCCTCTCAATTGTTTTGGTATGACAAAGAAAGTTGTTTACCAGAATGAGGAATTTAATTTACTGCAACATGCGTTGAATATTGAAGATAGCTTAGATGATTTACGATACAATCAGGTAGTAATAGCTACAGATGCGGATGTTGACGGTATGCACATCCGCCTATTGCTTCTGACTTTTTTCTTCCAGTTTTTTCCAGATTTGGTAAGAAACGGACACTTATTTATTTTGGAGACCCCCTTGTTTAGGGTGAGGGATAAAAAGCAGACATTTTATTGTTATTCCGAGGAAGAGAAATTAGCTGCAGTGGAGACGCTAAGGGGTAAAGCGGAGATTACCCGATTCAAAGGTTTGGGAGAGATAAGTCCGGATGAATTTTCTGATTTTATTGGGGGGGACATCCGTTTGATACCAGTGGTTTTGCCTGATGATACGAAGATTGAAAATGTATTGAGTTATTACATGGGTAAGAATACTCCTGAGCGACAGGAATTTATCATAGATAACCTTAGAGTGGAGTTGGATAAAGCTGATTTTAGTGAGGTAGCATAACTTTTGTAAATTATAACTATCTTGGCTTTGAAAACTGTGTGATTTAATAATGCTTCCATTTTAATCACTACTTAAACCTATTATTATGAAACTATTTGCTCCTTTCTTAATAATGCTATTAGCATTTTCGTTGTCTTATCAAGAGATTTCTGCTCAAGAAGAACAAGTGGCATTTTCTGCTGGTATTTTTGAAATAAACAAGTTTCAACGTGCTACATACAATGTCTTAGACAAGTATAAAGAAGATTTTGAAAAGGCTCGCCTACTTCGCTCAGAAAGCGGTGAGTATCAGATAGAAGTCAGTTATTTCAAGAGAGGAAGAAGCTGGACGGAGAAATATGCAATGTCGGCCACTGAGTTGGCGGAATTGAGAGCGCAATTGACCAACATGCAAGCTCAGAGCCAGACATCTCCCAAAGGAGAGGTCAAAGGTAATGGTCGGTATGGCTTAATCGCATCTGCTACCTTCCAGTCTAGTTCTCAGGGTGTTTTAATGTCTTATGCTACTTCCAGAGAGCGTTTCGTAGAATTTCCAGGTGGAGGAGGATACTACTCTACAGAGCGGAGCCGATTTGGTCGCTTCTTTCCATACTTATATACCGCGGGTACTTTTGCAGGTACGATGATTTTAACCAGTAATAAAAACATTAACCCCGCTGCTGCTAACGCTCACTTTTTTGGATCTGGGATAGGTGTAGCTCATGGTGCAGGACTTATCACGATGCTAAGAGGTGAAGAGTCTTTTAAAAATTATCAGGCAGATCTTGCAATTATGGGTCTATCCAGTGTTACCGAAGGATGGTTGTTATATTCTCTGGCTAAAAAACGAAATATAAATTATGCTCATAGCAGGGCTTGGAATACGGGAAATCTATGGGGGGGTATAAATGGTATGTTCCTTTCTCGTCTAATGATTGGTGATGACATGGAGGGCGATGTGGCATTGAGATTACTCGGTACTGGCGTTGTAGGTGGTTCAGTTGGCGGTATTTTTCTTACGGATCATTTACAAAAAAAGTATCCTAGGAGTTCTGGTGACTTTACAGCGCTGAACTCCATGGCAGCGGCTACGACAATATTCGGTTCAGGATTATTTGAGCATGCGGATAATGGTTTTTCAGCGGGTATGATTGGTTTGCTCAATTCTGGTTCTGGACTTGTTTTGGGTTATTTGGCTACCAATAAAACCAATTTTACGCCTTTGGAGGGTGCATTGATTGGATTGGGAACTGGGGTAGGTAGCTTATTTGGTAGCGGTTTATTAATTCTCACTGATGTGGATTCTGCCTTTGGAGTGACAGCAATGATAGGGGGCGGGATGCTCGCTGGATGGGCCGCAACTTATTTTTATTTTAAAAGCGACAATAAGAAAGCGTCCCGAGACAAGAAACTGGGCGGCCAGCTTAATTTTGGAATTAATCCAAATGGGTTAGCCATGCTTCGCTCAAACCCTGCTGATCAATACCGCGCCCTTACCTCTCCAAGAGGTATGGATATGATGGGCCTGCGATTGTCATTTTAGGAATGTAAAAGTAATTAAATACTAAAAGTTGCTCAAGGATACGTCCAAAGTGATTTATTTATAATGTATTGATATTCTATTGATTAAACCTATGTTTTTTATCAAAAAGTAATATGTATGAGCCGAGTATCAGCCCCGGGTTCTGAAGGAAAAGCCAAGGCCTCCACTTCTCACAAATCATGGCCGTCCTGGATATATCATATTTTAGCATTGCTTGGTTTTGTGGCATTGACATGTTTATACTTTTACCCTCAATTGGAAGGCAAAAAAGTAATGCAAGGCGATATTTTGCAATGGGAAGGAATGGCGCAAGAAGCGCTTGAGTATCAAAAAGAGACTGGAGAACTCACTTTATGGACCAATTCCATGTTTGGAGGCATGCCTACTTACCAGATTAACAATATCCAGCCTAATAATTTAATGCAATATGCACAAAAAGCACTTGAGTTGTTTTTTGAGGAGCCTATTGGTTTATTCATTGCAGCTGCTTTAGGTATGTATTTTTTATTATTGATGATGGGTGTGGTACCTGGTGCTGCATGGCTTGGCGCATTTACTTTTGCATTTAGTACCTACCACGTGATCATTTATGAGGCTGGTCATTACCTTAAATTAGTATCTATTGGAACATTCCCTTGGGTATTAGCTGGTTTATATTTAATTTTTCAACGACGTTTGTTGCTCGGAGCAGCTTCATTTTCATTTGGATTAGGATTAGCTTTTTATGCGAATCACGTGCAAATGACTTATTATTTGGCTATTGTTTTGGGGTTATATTTCATAGGTGAAACCATTAGACTGGTTCGCGAAAAATCCATCAAACAGTGGGTCTATGGTTCTTTATTATTAGTTGGGGGAGCAGTACTAGCACTTAGTAGTGGCGCCTCTAAATTATACACGAGCTATGAGTATAGCCGTGATACTATGCGGGGAGCACCTATATTACAACCGGGCAATGACCCAGGCAGCAGTAGTGAAACAGAGGGCTTGTCTTGGGAATATGCCATGCAATGGAGTCAAGGTCCTTTGGAATTATTTACCGTATTGGTGCCGGGTATCGCAGGAGGCTCTAGTTCTGAACGAATTGGAGACAAATCTGCTATACGAGCCACTTTGCGCAGCAGTGGGGTAAACTTGCCAGCGGATTTTAAGGCACCTTTGTACTGGGGTGAATTACCATTCACCAGTGGTCCTGTCTATTTTGGTGTATTGGTTATATTTTTGTTTATCATGGCCATGCAATTAGAGAGAGGACAGCTCAAGTGGTGGATTTTGGCGGGGGTTCTTTTTACTTTCGTGTATTCTTTGGGTAAAAATGCGGATGGAATAAACCGATTGATTTATGATTATCTGCCTCTTATGAATAAATTTCGTTCACCTAATTCGATTACATCGGTTACACCTCTTCTCATGCTCTTTTTAGGAATGCTATCTTTTAAGAATATGTTGGGAGGCCATTATTCCAAAGAAAGAGTACTACGCGCTTTGTATTACACCATGGGTAGTTTGGGGGGAATTGCTCTATTGATTGCATTAGCTGGTTCTTCCTTTTTTAGTTTTACTGGTCCTGGCGATGAACAATTGGTGCAAATGGGATTTCCCATGGATGCGGTATATGAAGACAGAATGTCATTACTGCGCTCAGATGCATTTAGAACCTTCGTACTCATAACTTTAGCTTTTGCACTTATATACTTTTGGTTAAAAGAAAAGTTAGGTCTTTGGATTATGCTGGGAGGCCTTATCATATTAGGTGTATTTGACTTGTGGACAGTTGACAAGAGATATCTTAATGCCGATGATTTTAAAACGGAGAGAGAATACGATGCATATTTCACACCTCGTGCAGCTGATGAATTGATACTCAAGGATGTGGATCCACATTACCGAGTGATGGATGTTACGGCAAACACATTTAATTCTTCATTTGCTTCATATTTTCATAAAAGTATTGGAGGTTATCACGCAGCCAAACTACAGCGCTACCAGGATATCATAGATAGGCATATTAGTAAGAATAACATGAAAGTACTTAATATGCTGAATACCAAATATTTCATTTTGCCTGGTGAGACGAAGGAAGAAGAGGCGACTGTACAGATTAACATGGAAGCCTTAGGCAATGCTTGGTTTGTAAAAAGTCTTCAGCAAGTGTCTTCGCCGGATGAGGAAATAGATTATCTGGGCAAAGAAGATTTTGATCCCAAGCAGGTGGCTGTTGTACACCAGGAGTTTGTTGACTACACGGGTGCTGCTGATTTTAGCGGAGAGGGTAGTATAAAGCTTACTTCCTACAAACCCAACGCCCTGGAATATGCCTCTGAAAGCGGGGAAGATCAGTTCGTGGTCTTTTCTGAAATATGGTAT
>CAYUZA010000095.1:0-10149 GCA_964449535.1 uncultured Saprospiraceae bacterium | reverse complement strand
CCTGACTTGTCCACAATGATTTATAGAATTTCATAAACCATTAATAAACAGTATCATAAAGAATAATTAGTGCTACATTTGTTGCACTAAGCTATATGTTGTGTTAAAAATTAGAGAAGTAAGAACTGGTTCTGGTAAGACGGCTATTCAAGTCTATTATTTAAATAACCGAAAGCGGGTTATTGTGAAGCACATTGGTTCAGGAATGACTAATGAAGAACTATCTATTTTAAAACAACAGGCGCAGCAATTTATTGAGGACTATTCCAATCAAACATCTTTATTTCCATCCTTGAAAGCTGGAGCTTATTCTTACCTAGACCAATATGAGTGTTCAGGGGTTTATTATCGATTCTTTTACGACACCATCCATCGGTTTATAGCTCAGATAGGCTTTGAAGAATTAACTTCAAATTTGTTCAAAGATTTAGTAACCATAAGGATACTAGAGCCAGCCTCTAAACTGCGTTCTATAGAGTTGATTGAGACGTATTTTGGTATTCAACATCGTAGACAGAACTATTATAAGGAAGCTAAAAAGTGGATTTCTTTAAAGAGCGAAGTGCTTGAAAAAGTCTATAAATTTGCGCAACAGGAATATGGTTTTGATTATTCCCTACTGTTTTATGATGTCACAACCCTATATTTTGAAACCTTTGAAGGAGATGAGTTGCGTAAAACGGGTTTTTCAAAAGACAATAAATCGCAACAACCACAAATACTGGTTGGACTAATGGTAAGTAAAGAAGGTTTTCCGGTGGCTTTTGACATCTTTCCTGGAAACACCTTTGAAGGCCACACCATCTTACCCGTAGTGAGGGCGTTTATTCAAAAAAACAATGTAAAACAGTTTACAGTAGTAGCTGATGCTGCGATGATAAGTGCAGACAACATAAAAGAGTTAAAAGCGGAGCATATTCATTACATTGTGGGGGCAAGGTTGGGTAATTTACCGCAAGCTATTTTTGAGGAAATAAATGCTAAAATCGAACGAGAAGATGGTAAAACAATCAGAATTCATACCGATAAAGGATATCTCATATGTAGCTTCTCCAATGCCCGATACAGAAAGGATAAATATGAAATGGAAAAGCAAATTTTTAAAGCCCAAACTATCATAAAAAGTCCTTCAAAAAACACCAAAACCAAGTTTATAAAAGCACACAATGAAGAACTAATTCTGAATGAAGAACTTATCCAAAAAACCACGAAATTGTTAGGTGTTAAGGGTTACTATACTGATTTAAATGAACAAGACTTGCCTACTAATAAAGTTATTGAAAGATATCACGAACTTTACAAGGTGGAACAAGCTTTTAGGGTTGCAAAGTCCGACTTAGAAACTCGTCCTATATTCCATTTTAAAGAAGATCCTATAAAGCTACATTTACTGATATGTTTTTTAGCGTTGGCCATATCAAAACATATTGAAATCAAAACTGGTCTATCAATCAGACGCTTTAACACTGAAGCCAAAAAGGTTACAGATGCAAAAATGCTAAATAAACTTACCTGTAAAGAGGTAGTAGTTAAAGGTAAAATTACTGAAGCAGCGCATGGATTATTGGCAAAACTCAATTTGTTGCACTAAAGTGGACAAGTCAGGAAAGAATGCGAGTGGACGCTGTCATCTGCACTAAGTTTTTAATTATTAAACAGAGCTATATATGAGTTTTTTGTTTGCATTGGATAAAATTTCCGAAGAGGTAATTGTTTCAGAATCCGCCAAAGGGAGTAATAAAATAAATTTTATCGAGCGTATCGGAAAAGATGACCACATCGCTTTATATAACGCGGTTGTAACCCTAACTTGCCTTACAGCGCCACCCCACTTTGACAGTTCCATTTTTAAAGCTATGGATAAGGTTTGCCAAATGTTATATAAAAAACATAAGGGCATCGAATAAGCCTTGTGACCTCATGCGTTTTTCAATAAGGGAAGGTATTTAGATGGAAGGAGAGTGCTCAGCCGTGTCGCTAAGTTTGTAACTTACCTGCGGTAAAACCCTTTGGATATTTGTCAATCCAGACCGGAGTTATGTTAATGAACAAGGACATCATTTTGAGACAACCTTATAGGATGTGCCAGGTTTAAATTCGCTGGAGCATATTTTTTAACCAATTTCTGGCAGCATTTGTCTCTTGTCAATATAGAAAGCAGCATAATAAAATGTAACAATTAGCCCCAAGAATCCATGGCTCTATTGCCGAATAGCTGTAAAATATTTTGAAATTTGCTCCTAATGCTATATCTTTATATGTCATACTTTTAATCCTATGGTATTGTATTTTCGATTCACATACGTGTTTGTTCTTTTTGCCGGTATGCTTTTGGGATCAGGTTGTAAAACAGATACAAAGGTCTTGCCACCTGATGCACAACACCTTTATGAAAAATATGCCAATAGTGTGGCCTTGGTGCGCAATGAATACTATTACGACATAGCGCTTAACGATGGAATGCATTTGTACTTCTATATTGGCGAAAATGGTGAGCCCCTTTTTGCTGGAGATTTAGATGAAGCCATGTCCAACGCAAGTGTTATCTATGGTACTGGTTTTTTTATCGGACAGGATGGACTTCTGGCTACCAATCGCCATGTGGCGACCCCGCCTGTCGATCAAACGGAAATTCTTGCCCAGCTGAGTAATCAGATTATGTTAGAACAGCATCTGAATGCCGACTTATCCGCAGCATTGGAATATCGAAGGGAGGAGCTATATGATTACATAGAGTCCAATAGAGATCAAATGTCTTCACTGGAGCTGTATGAGTGGGAAAATAAGCTCAGCTCCCTTGAGGATAGTATCTTATACCTGACTATGGCGAATATAATGATGGATATTGACCTGTCAGATGCCACAATTGAATGCAAATCAAAGCTTAGTATCGCCTATCACCATTCAGATCAATTGGGTGACAAAGCTTTCTACCCGTGCCAATTTTTGTCCCAAAGCAATAAGGAAGAAATCGATCTGGCACTCATTCAACTTTCTTCAGGTAAAACGCCCAGCTTTGTGAAAGAGATCTTCAGCTTTACAGATTTGACTCCTACTGACCCGAAAGCTGAAGTGGAACAAGAGCATTACCTCAGTAAGCCCTTGGCTATCAATCAGCAACTGTACATGATTGGATTCAATTATGGTCCGGGTATTGGATTAACCTCAGCGGGCCTAAAGGCTCAATTTACCCAGGGTACTGTCTCACAAGAGTCCGATGGCACCCGTGTTTTGTACTCTATTCCCTCTCTAGAGGGTTCCAGCGGTAGCCCAGTGATAGATCAGTGGGGCAATTTGGTTGCTATCAATTATGCAGGGGTTCGACTCACCCAGAGCTTCAACTGTGGCATTATGGCCAGCCACCTAAAAACGCTCCTTGCAAATCGGTAAGCAGATTAATTGAGATGGTTCCCTAAGGCAATTGGACCCACTTTTGTACAGTAAGTATTTTCCCATTTTGGGTATTCATCTGAATAGAATACAATCCCGAGGGCCAATTGTATGTATCCAATTCCAGAAGACCTCCTGTCCACTGCTTTCTCTCATAAATCAGCTGACCTTGCGAGTTGTGTATGGAAATCTCAATGGCTGTATCTGACAAGGGAAATTGAATATTCAGCCCCTGATTTGAGCGGGCAGGATTGGGAAATACCCGCAGGGGAAGATCAGCCAGGCAGCCACTTCTTATAGGACTGTAGGTAGTTTTGCCCAATATATCTTCGGACCTTATTCGGTAATAAGCAAAAGGTAATATTCTGCTTTCAGTCCATGTACCACTGAGTTTTTCCTGAGGGCTGAAAGAACTTAAATCTTCGAATAACTTTCCATCATGAGAGCCTTCTAAGGTAAAAACAAGATCGCGTCTGGTCTGTGCACTTTCCCAATAAAACTGCATTTGTTGCCCCAAACATGATACTTCAAAAGCTGTAAAATCCACAGCTAGCGGTTGAATATCGAGCTCCAGAAGATACAATCCGTTTTTGGTATCAGAGGCAGCAATAAGCCCATTGGAAAAAAATGGGTAAACACCCCAGCATCCTTTGGTGCCGTTATAATTGGTATTTTGGGGATAAGTGTCATAATATGCTATTCGGCTGGGCGCATAAGGATTTGACAAATCAAAAATCACAACCCCATCTTCGTAGTAAGATATGTATAAATAGTTGTCCTTTACAAATGGATTGTGTGGTGTCACGTCGGTATGTGTAGGTGCCAGCAGAGGCTCTTTAAAAGGCTTCCAATATTCCGTCATTTCATTTACAAAAGAATCACGATGTATGAGTACCATAGGTTTGCCCTTAGGGAGTTCCTCGGCATAGATAAGGTATTCGTTGTCATCAGTCATCCAGCTGCTGTGGTTGTACCCACCGGTGAGTTCTACACAGGCAAGTTTAATAGGATTGTTAAGATTACTCAAATCATAGGCGCAGTATCCGTTGAATCCATGAGAGCAATAGGCGATATTATCACGAACAAAAACATCATGAATATACCCGTTGCTGAAACCTGATAGAGGCCTAAGGTCGATGGTAGCCAGGTGATTGGGTATGGCGGGGTTGCTGAGTCCGTAAACGATTATATTATTACCAGATCCTGCCACATATAGTCTCGCATTGGGCACATCAATATAAATATTGTGCGCTTTGATAAATTGATTGGTATCCTGGCGAATCTTGTAGACAGTGTCTGGAAGTTCGGAGAGATCAAATACGGTGAGCCCCTCGGATCCTTCATCGGCTGAGCTGTAGGCATAGCTCTGATAGGTTTTATAATCTCTCCAGATACTATTGTTTAGCGTATTGGTACGTAGATTGATACCCCCTATACGAGAAACTTCTACAGGATTTTCCGGATCTGTGACATCAAAAAAATGGTTGTAGCTTAGGGAGCCCATCATGACATAGAATTGTCCCCCATCCTCATAACCCCAAATATCGTTGTAGCTAAGATCCAGACCTGCGCGAACGGGCAAAGTTGTATCTGCCCAATTGGAAAAATAGTTCATGTTTTGACTCTGGCCCAATAAACTGCTGGTGACCAAAAGGCAGAATAGTAATTGTATATAAACTCGCATATCGACAAATATACAACTTGAAACAAAGATTATCGTTATAAGGTTCTTTTATTCAGGTGGGTTTCAATGAAGATCATTTGTAATTTTAAAGTTACAAATAAGATTTTAATAGAACTAATCCGCTATACTCCATTGGGTTCATAAAGGGGTTACTCAGTGCTTGCTTCCATTGGCTTTTGGCGATTCAATGGCCTGTAAAATTTTCTTTTTTATCTGGGTATTGTCATAAAATCCAGCAAACAAATGAGCTCCGGGACCATAGGCAAAAACGGGTACAAAGCTGGCTGTGTGGTCGCCACTATTAAAGGAAATCTGACAATCGCCCATTACAGAACCTTCATTTACCGAAAGGCCGCCAGTTTCATGATCTGCCAAAACTAACACTAAAGTGTTTCCATCTTCCTTGGCGTATTTCAGGGCATCACCAATGAGTGAATCTAGTTCCAGCGTTTCAGAAAGTACATATTCCGCATTCTTAGCATGTCCTCCCCAGTCAATCTGTGAACTTTCAATCATTAGGAAAAAGCCATTATCTCGCGCAATTTTAGGCAGAAAGTCTAAGGCATAACGCGTAGCTGGAATGAGGTAATTTCTCCCCTCTAAACGTTTAGTGGGCTGTTCATCTGCTGTAAAAACCACTTGTTTTTTCTGTGTATTGGCTGTATTAGCAAAAAACGCCAAAGAGCCTTCCTGAACCGAATACCCTTTTGATTCCAATTCAGCAGATATATTGCGCTCATCTTTCTTTCTGTTTTCAAAAAAGGAGCGACCTCCTCCAATAGCCAGATCTATATCACTTTTCAAAAAATCCGCAGCGATCGCTTCATCCAATTTTCTGCTGGGCTGGTGGGCATAAAAGGAAGCAGGCGTTGCATGGGTCAATGAAGAGCTGACCAGCAAGCCGGTATGAAAGCCTCTTTTTTTCAATGCTTCAAGTACGCTTTCTACAGCGACCGTATCAGCATTGACCCCAATGGCGCCATTGTATGTCTTGACGCCGCAACTGATGGCTGTTCCTCCTGCACCGGAATCCGTCACCAGATCATCGTGTGCATGTGTGCTCATAAGACCTGTGACTGGGAGTGACAGCATTTGCAGGATAGCATTATTTTGGTAGTATGCGGCACTGATGTGAGAAAGCCCCATGCCGTCGCCTATGATTAAAATAACATTAACTTGGCGATCGCCTTGTTGGCCAAATATGTTCCCATACAAGAAAACGAAAAGGATGACAATCAAGCTGATTTGTTTCATGACAATACGATTATGGTCCGCAATATCTGCCAAAGTAACGTTTGATGCGCTCATGGGTTGGTTAATAAAAAGATAATTTTTATTTAAGCTAAGATGTAGCGCTTACCGGGAAGGGCTAAAATAGCACCCTGACATTCCAATTGAAGCAGCAATGAAGCTACTTTTGAGGGGGTTTGCCTTAACTCTTGATGCAGTTTATCAATACTAACAGCATTTTCTTTGTTCAGCAATGCCAAAAGGGCTTTCTCCTCCTCATTATATTCCGTAAATAGGGATTGCTGAACCCCCAAATTTACCTTGTCCTCCCATCCCATGGTTTGAATAATATCTTGTGCGGATTCGGCCATTTGAGCCCGATTGGTTTTAATAAGGAGGTGGCACCCCTTAGAAAATGGGTCTGTAGGTCTACCGGGTATGGCAAATACATCTTTATGATATTGATTGGCAAGGTCGGCAGTGATGATGGATCCACCTTGTTCTGCAGATTCCACTACCACGATGGCATCGCTTAAGCCAGCGATAATGCGATTGCGCATGGGAAAATGATGGGCATCGGGACCTGTTGAAACGGGAAATTCAGTGAGCAGACCGCCAGAGGAAGTCATTTCTTGGGCATATTTGCGGTGACTTGCCGGGTACACTTGATCCAATGATGTGCCCATAACGCCTATGGTGGGTATGGCTTCCAACAAACACTTTCGATGAGCACAAATATCTATGCCGTAAGCTAGTCCGCTTATAATGGTAAGACCAAAAGGCTTAAGCTGATCGATGAGGTTTTCGAGAAAGGCTTTTCCATGTGTGCTGGGTGTTCTGGTTCCTACGATACCTAGATGACGCGATTTGTTGAGGTCCATTTGGCCTTTGGCATACAGTATTATGGGAACATCCGGCAATTGCTTCAGACGCCATGGATAATCATCATCCAGGTAAAAAAAACAACGCGCCTGGTTTTTTTCTAAATACTCTATTTGTTTTTCGGCTAGGGCAAATCCTGCTTTTTGTTGGATGGTATTTGCTGTGGCATCTCCAATACCCGGTATTTTCAGCAGGGATTTTTTGGAGCAATGCCAAACTGCCTCTGCACCTCCACAATGGGATACGAGTGTACGGGCTATTACAGCACCAATACCTGGACTGGTGGCCAGCGCTATTTTATACAACCAGGATTGATCCATTACTGCAATTCAAATCCGGGCAATATGGCATCTGCCCGTTGATGATATATTCTGGCATCCATGGTATTGCCTTGTTGATCTAATGCCTTGGCCATTGCTTTGTTTAGTCTTGCGCTGCCAGGCGCTATAGCGAGGCCTTTATTCAGAAAATTAATGGCAATATCTGGTCTCCCATTTTGTTTGAGATGATATTCATAGGCCAGTCTGAAATAAAAAGCTTCCTGCTTGACCGGATCAAATCTACCATTTTGCATATAATTCAGATATTCATTGGAATATGGGTGAGAGGGTCGGATGCTCAGCACCATATAAAATACATCCAATAGCTTGTCCAGATCTTTGTCTATTTTATACATTTCCGCAGCGACCCCAGCTTTCATTTGCAGACCGTCTCCATAGGTTGGATGAATTTCCAGCGAGCGGTCTATATAAGGCGCAGCCAGGAATAAGAATTCTTTCTTTTTTTCCGGATCCTGCTCCTCCTGATATTTATTAAAGTAAGCTGTGCCCATAAACATGTTTGCACGTGCAGAGTTTTTAGAAACTTCAATCGCAGCCGCATTTAAGGTAAAACCATTTTGCCAAACCGGTATGCGATCCCATGTTTTCCATGTAAATCCTACAATAAAAGGTAAAACAAGAATCCATGACCAGAGCGGAACTCCCTTAAACTTCCCCCAAGATTTATTGGGGATATATTCAAATAGAACCCATGCCATCATCAGGCAGGAAGCAATAGAAGATATATAAATAAAACGCTCATTCATAAAAGTACCTACGGGTAAAAACACGTTGGAGACGATAGATAGAGAGGCAGCATAAAATAAAATCGCATAGCTGCTGACTTGTCGACTTTTTAATCCTTTAAAAAAGGCCCAAACCAAACCCGCATAAATGAGAAGAGTAAGTAGTACTTCCCATTTCAACCAGCTCATAATTGGTATATGATAGGGATAGTAATCATGGGTGAGTGGGTGCGGGAATATGAGTAATTTTAAATACAAGCCCAAGGTATATAGAATGGTAGCGAACTTCTCGGCAGAGTTCATTTCTAAAAATGGATTATTCATCAGTGCCTTTACATCAGTTCCACCATCGATCAGATAACCTATTACACTGCTTCTCACCAGCAAATAGAGAATGCTGATACCTAATAAGACAGCCGTTGCTACGATTTGAGGCTTTTTTTCTGTACGGGTAAAAAAGTAACCGGTAGCAGGAATAATTGCCAAAAATGTGAGTGCGTTCTCTTTGGATAATAGCCCAAGAAAATAACTTAGTGACATTAATGGGAGCCATAACATTTTGCCATCTTTTAAATATCTTAAATAAAAATACATAGCACCCAAGGCACCCAGCAAGGTCATAATCTCATCCCTTCCTTTGATATTCGCAACAACTTCTGTGTGGACAGGGTGTATTAAAAAAAGGAGAGTTGCTATAAAAGGTATCGATTGATACCAGGAATTGCCCGCTGGAAAGAGTACAGATAGAATACGTAAAAGCAATAATATAGATATAATGTACAGAATAATATTGCCCAAATGCCCAATTTTTGGATTGAGTCCAAAAATTTCATATTCAATGGCAAAAGTTACAATAGACAAAGGTCTATAACGAGCTCCAACTAAGAGATCTTTCTGCTCTCCAAAATAACCCTGAAAGCTCTCTGTACTTAAAATATCCCAAATACCGGCAAATCCTTTTTTAACATATTGATTTTCAGATAATACTATCTTATCGTCCAATACAAACTCATAATCTATAGTTGGTTGATACAAGAAAAAGGCAATCGCTGCTAACAAAATCATGGGCAACCAAAATCTGGGGTAAAATCTATCACTAAATAGATTTTCTGTGGCCAACATCCCAGAACGAAGTGGAACGGATTCCTTTTTACGGACGGTGGTTTCTTTTTTCAGAGGAGGTCTCTTTTTGGAAGACATAACTGCGATGGTTTTATAAAAATAGGAATAAATTCATCTTTGTCAGTGCACATGTTCTTTTATGCTAATTTGGCTTTTTAGACAAGCACACTTTTCAACAAAAATATGTACTTTTGAGTCCAACGCGCTTATTTTCACCCACATAATACGCAAAATTATCCTATGTCCAAGTGCAGACTTTTTTTATTTTTAGTCATTTGGCAATTTGTTATTGGCCTTACTGGTTTTGTATATGCTGGAGGCATAGATCCACCTCCCTCGTTTAAAAAACCTCTTTTTTATGGCGGTTGTCAAAATTTTGACGTATCCTATGTAGTGACCCATACTTCTTGTGGTTTGAATAATGGAGCAATTCAGTTTACCATCACTGGCGGTACCCCTCCATATACTGTCGATATTGGAAATGGGCCTGTTCAACAGACAAATTTTACTAACCTTCCAGCAGGAACTTATAATGCCATTGTTGCAGATAATGGAGATTGTGAGGAGGTATTAGTGATTGTGGTAAATCCCTCAACTCCAGTTACAGTAACTACCAGCGTGGTCAACACGACCTGTGGTCTGAATAATGGTTCTGCCACGGCCAATCCCAGCGGAGGCAGTGGCTACACCTACGCCTGGAGCAATGGGGGCAATACGCAGACCATCAATAATTTGGCAGCGGGGACCTACACGGTGACAGTTACAGCCAGTAATG
>CAYUZA010000094.1:0-10235 GCA_964449535.1 uncultured Saprospiraceae bacterium | reverse complement strand
AATGTATTGGCAGGTATATTTGCATAAAGCCGTCCTCGCAGCTGAGCACATGTTGATTCAAACACTAGTAAGGGCAAAATATCTACAACGCAATGGACACAATCTCTCTGTTTCAGATGATCTCCGTTTCTTTTTGGAGCATGACATCGCGTCTGCCGATATGGAAAATCCTGAGGTCTTGGGCCGTTTTGTGCGTTTGGACGATACAGATATACTGATGGCACTTAAGTCCTTTACTCAATCTCAAGATCCTGTATTGAAATTACTCTCAGAAGGTTTGGTGCACAGACGTTTGTTTAGAATAGAATTACAATCGCAACCATTTGAAACGGAATATCAGGCAGCTATTTCAAGACAAGTGCAGCAAAAATGGCATTTGAATGATCATGATGCCTCTTATCTCATCAAATCTGGTGTAGAAAGCAATAGAGCATATGATGACCGACGGGAAGAAATAAAAATTGCTTTTAAAAATGGTTTGGTTTTGCCAATATCTCAAGTAAGTGATATTCATATTCATAGCCATATCGTTGAAAAACACTTTATGTTTTACCCCAAATGGACCAGGTTATAATGCGACGTTGAAAGTATAATGGAACGATTATGAAAGCGATCTTTAAAAATATTATAAAATATACAAACCTTGAAACGGAACTTGATGACCTAAATCAGATCCATGAAAACATTACAAAAGATGTAATTTTTAAAGGTACCAACCTGTGGATTTTAATCTTTGCCATTATTGTAGCCTCTGTTGGCCTAAACATGAATTCAACAGCCGTAATAATCGGAGCAATGTTAATTTCACCGCTCATGGGCCCTATCAATGGTATAGGTTATGCTGTGGCTACTTATGATTTTCCGCTATTAAGGCAGGCAATTAAAAATTTTTCTTTTGCAGTACTTGCAAGTCTTTTCGCATCAACTGCTTACTTTGCTATTAGCCCTGTCTCAACCGCTCACTCTGAACTGCTGGCTCGCACAAGTCCCACCATTTATGATGTTTTGATTGCTCTTTTTGGCGGTTTTGCTGGTATCGTAGCCATCAGTAGTAAGCATAAGGGCAATGTTATTCCAGGTGTAGCTATAGCAACTGCTTTAATGCCTCCTTTGTGCACCGCAGGATACGGAATTGCCACCGGACAGTTTCATTTTTTTCTTGGAGCCATGTATCTATTTACCATCAATACGGTTTTTATAGCTATTGCGTCTCTCATTGTATCCCAAATCCTAAAGTTCCCTATCCGAACTATTTTAGATAAAACCCAACGTCAACGCGTCAATCAGTTAATCACCATGGTTATTCTGATTACCCTCTTGCCAAGTATATATTTTGGATACTTGCTTGTTCAAAAAGAGAAGTTTTCTGAAAGTGCAAATGCATATGTTAGCACGGTACGAGTATATGCAGATAATTTTCTACTTGACCATAATATTAATTCGGCTAAAAAAACTATAGAACTAATTTATGGTGGCAATGAATTTTCTCAAGCTCAAAGAACAGAAATCGTGAGTAAAGCCATCTATTTTAATTTGGATACAGCACTTATTTCAATAAAGCAAGGCATTTCATTCAATCAACCTACGAGGAGCATTTTTGAGCAAGAGAAAATGTCAGAAGAGATATGGCAGCTAAGAAGTCAGTTAGAACAAGCAAAAGAGCAGTTAAGTCATCATGATAAGCAAGATCAGTTAGGTGGACAATTGCTGCGCGAACTATCTGTTTTATTTCCAAAAGTTCGTGGCTGTGCCTTATTTAAGGCTCCGTGGCATGAAGATTCCACGCAGCGTGAATATTCTATATTGGTGTTGGAAATAAAGGGATTATTGAACCAAGAAGATAGGGTAGCCTTGGAAAATTGGGCTGCAACCAGGTTGAATGAGAGCAACGTAAAAATTTTCTGGGAAATAAAATCCTGAATCTGCTGTATATTTACGTGAGTCAATACCATCGTCATGAAAGACCCTATTTTTGATCTTATAGAGCGTGAGCGCCACCGCCAGCTTCATGGATTGGAGCTGATTGCTTCAGAAAATTTTACCAGTGAGGCTGTAATGCGAGCAATGGGTTCTTGCCTTACCAATAAATATGCTGAGGGGTATCCGGGTGCCAGATATTATGGGGGTTGTGAGGTAGTCGATGAGGTGGAGAATCTCGCAATTGATCGACTCAAGCAACTTTTTGGTGTTACTTACGCAAACGTGCAGCCGCATTCAGGCTCACAAGCTAATGCGGCCGTTTTTTTAGCTTGTTTGCAACCGGGGGATACCATTATGGGTTTCAACTTAGCGCATGGCGGGCACCTGACCCACGGCTCTCCGGTTAGTTACTCTGGAAAAACGTTTAAGGCTACGTTTTATGGGGTGAGTCCAGAAGACGGACTTATCGATATGGATGAAGTAGAAGCAATTGCTAAAAAGGAAAAGCCTAAATTAATCATTTGTGGCGCCTCAGCTTACTCTCGTGACTGGGATTATAAGCGCTTTAGGTCGATTGCAGATCAAGTTGGTGCCTTATTGTTGGCTGATATTGCTCACCCCGCTGGCTTAATTGCTAAAGGATTGCTAAATAATCCAGTACCTTATTGTCATATTATTACTTCAACTACCCACAAAACATTGAGGGGACCAAGAGGTGGTATCATTATGATGGGAGATAATTTTGATAATCCATGGGGAAGAACCAATACCAAAGGCAACCTTTTGAAAATGAATGCAGTACTGAACGGTGGGGTATTTCCAGGTATGCAGGGTGGCCCCCTCGAACATGTAATCGCAGCCAAAGCTGTAGCCTTTGAAGAGGCACTTAAACCCTCATTTGCTGAATATGGCCGACAAGTAATTAAAAACGCTCAACAATTGGCAGATGCACTTACCCAAAAAGGATATCAGATATTGACCGGTGGTACTTCCAATCATTTGATGTTGATTGACCTGCGCAATAAGAATATATCGGGTAAGGATGCCGAGCTAGCTTTGGGCAAAGCTGGTATTACAGTTAATAAAAATATGGTACCCTTTGATACTGCCTCACCTTTTATCACTTCAGGAATCCGCATTGGTACAGCAGCTGTAACTACTCGTGGTCTGGATATCAATCATATGCACCAGGTTGCCGAGTGGATAGACTTGTCACTTTCCAATATTGCCAACGATGCATTTTTAGAGCAATTGAGAAAGGATGTCTCTGCGTTTATGTGCAATTTTTATTTGCCCGCGTAATTTTTTATGACAGAAAACGCTTATTTTTAGAACAAAAGCACAAAATTATGGCTCCAAAAAGTGCTCGTGATACGCATAAAAAGGCCAAATCTGTAGAAAGTGTTCCATTTTGGTCTCGCCTTACAAACGTATTGGAAACAAAAAAAAACTTTAAAGTAATAACCCTCTCCATATTTGCTTTGGCTATCATTATCAGACTTTTTGTATGGTCTCAGGCATCTGATGGAGTAATACCCAATGCACATAGATGGGATCAGTCTGATATGCATTTTTTCGATTATTGGGCCAAAAGTATCGCCCGGGGGGATTGGTGGAATGAAAAGGGGCCTCATCCATATCATATTTGGCATAAACAATTGACAGACTTATATTTTCAAGCAAATCCTCAGGATACAGCTAAGTATATCGCACAAGCAGCAGCGCTCAAAGGCCTGGAACCGGACATGAATATGGGAAAAGCTCTTATTTATGATTGGTATGGGGGCAAAGCTTTTCACCAAGAACCTCTTTATGTTTATTTAGTGGCATCCACTTACGCTCTATTCGGAGAAGATGTACGTTATGTTTTTTCCTGGCAGTTATTGTTAGGCGCTTTCTCTTGCATGCTCCTTTTATGGATCGGTAGACGATGGTTTGGAGTATGGGTAGGTCTGTTAGCAGCTTTGCTGGCTCTTTTTTGTGGTCCTTTGGTATTTTTTGATTTTGTGCTTTTAAGAAGTACGCTCACTGTTTTTTTTCTTCTGTTTTTGTTTCATCTGTATGGGCGCTTACTGGATTCTAAATCTCCTATTAATTATGGACTATTTGGTTTTGTAGCAGCTCTTTCCGTTTTAAATTATAGCTATTTTATCCTTTTATTTGCCGGTATCACAGCGTGGACCCTTTGGCAGCAACAGTTCAAAATACGTCCTTTCGCAAAGCACTACACTTGGCTATTTGTTGCATTCTTCATTCCCTTTATTCCTTTGATAATCAGAAATATTCTCTTAGATATTTCCCCAATGACCTTAGCCAGTAATGGAGGAATTACATTTATAACGGCAAATGCATTGATTTCGGAACCCTATCTGCCTTTTTTCATCCATTTTGATACCCTTTTGGAAGTAATGACCAAAACCAATGGTGAAACCTGGGGCTCGATGGTTGAGACCCTAAAAACCCATACCTGGGGTTCATATTTGACTCTTTTGTGGACGAAATTCAAGGTTATTTTTGCTCCATTTGAAATCCCGAATAATATAAACTACTATCTGGTACAGCGATTTGTGCCAGTATTCCAATTTCTTCCGGTCGGTCAAGGACTTTTAGCACCGCTGGGACTTGTAGGACTCAGTGCTCTCTTCATTTCACGGTGGCGTGATGGGCTCATTATGCTATTATTTTGGGGTTTATCTATTTTTCCCATGATTTATTTCTCAGGTCTTGCACGTCATCGCGTCCCCTTACTTGCCTTAGAGACCATTACTGCAGCTTATTTACTCTGTTTTTTAGTTCAGAAATCAATTTCTCCCAAAAAATGGATCGTTGGAATGGCAGTTATAGCCTCAGTGGCATTGTTCTATTGGGTTCGCTCCAATGATCAGCCCATGCGTACACCTTATGAATATTTTGAATATCGCTTCGTCTATGACTCCATTTATCAACCCATCATTTTAGGGTATGAAAAGCAAGAAGACTGGACATCGTTGCTGAAGCATACACAGAAAATCATCGATGCCAGACCAGAATATATAGATCCATTATTGACCAGATTAGAGGTCATAGACAGTAGGCAACCTGACGTCGTGGGTCTGTACGCGAATTTCTACCAAATGCATAGTGCTGCATTGTCTCGAATAAATGAAGAGTCAGAAAGTCGCATTTACCGTGAAAGGGCTGATATACTTCGTGCTCGGGCTGAAGCTATGAAGGCTATGTTTGGTAATCAATAACAGGTTTTGGAGTCCATCCAAGTTCTTGTCTTGCTTTCTGGTCTGAAAAAGTGAGTTCAGAACTCAATTGGTAATACAAGCGACTGTGATATGGAAATCCAGGAATTAGATCACCCATACCACTCAAAATGCGAGCTGCCCAATCAGCAATGTGTTTTCTTTGTCTCAAACCATGATTGCGGTTAGCATAATCAAACCATTCGGCAAAAGTCGGGTGATAACCATCCGTCAGATTGTAAATGCCTTCTATATTTTCCCACCCCACCAGGTGTTTACCTAAGTCTGTTACATGCAGGGCACTTCGACGAGCAGCTCCACTACCTATAATCCGAAAACCTGAGTTACGCATGCGATCCAGCAATTGCTGAAACTCCCCGGGTGCTCCATGGCCCGCAACAAAAGGAAGTCGCAAAATTAAGGTGGGAACACCATTTTTCTGACCCCATTCCTGAACCATTTCCTCTGCTTGAATTTTACTTTGAGCATAAGGCCCTCGTCCTTCCAAAGGAGTTTTTTCATCAAGCATCCTACCCATTTCCTGTCCATAAACGGCTACAGTACTGATGTATATAAACTGGCGAATTACTTCGGATTCCTGATCTAATGCAAGAAGTAAATTTCGGGTACCTCCAGCATTGATATTGAAAAATGATTGCACAGCATCATTGAGCTGATTCACTCTGTGTGCCATTCCAGCGATATGCACTATGCGTCGAAATTCGATTTTGTCAAAAATGGGCTCTTCCTTAGATAAATCAAAAACTAAATCATTGGCTCGGGATTTGCCCAAGGTACTCACTTTCCATCCCGATTCGCCAAAGGCTCGGCTTATTTCCCTGCCCAGAAATCCTAACCCCCCTGTGACCAGCACTTCTCCCGGTATTTGATAATTCCCCATTTTAATTCAATTATGATTTGCAAAAATACATAAAGCCTATGTTGCCTCATGCCCTTAAAAGGCAAATACATTGCATTTTGAAATTAAAGCTTTATATTTTATTCCTCAGCACATATTGATTATGCTTATCTTGGCTTAGGCGCTTTTAGCATTGTATAAATTCGATCATAAATATTTTAACCAATAAGCGCCACTTTCTGCATACACTAACAGTATATTTATAATAAAAATTACATTCCACAATCAACCAACTAGAAATGAAATATTTCGACGCTTTCTTTCTAACTAATTTGAAAACTTGGATGCTGGCCATTGCAATAGTATGGGTTGCTCCGCTTTATGGTACTGAAGTAATCGTAAAAGATACCTTACCGGTAATCAATCCCAACCATCCTAATCCCAGGATGAGGTTCAAGGTGTGGGCATCGCAATTCAATTCCATAAATCAATGGTTATTGCCTTTTGAAAAGAATATTAGAGAATTAAGTGAGGACAGATGTAGTGAACTTTCTGCCTTGATTTTGGGTAAAACTATCCCGGAACTTCAACGCAACCGTGCGGACGGTTTATTCACCTACGAAGAATTGACACTTTTTTTCCTGGCAAGGATCGCAAAAATTGAGACTGACCCGGACAAAGCACTCCACGCATTTATTTCTATTCATCCGGATTGTCTTAATTGGGCAAAAGCCTGCGACAAAGGATATCAACCGACTAAAGGTTTATATTCACTGTATGGGATTCCCATTGTACTTAAAGACAATATCCAACTGGCAGATTTACCCACTACAGCAGGCGCTGAGGTTTTGAAAAACCATAAGGTTTCAGATGCGTATATTACGCAACGTTTGAAAGCCGAGGGTGCAGTGATTATAGGCAAAGCCAATCTTAGTGAATGGGCCTACTATTTTTGTGAAGGATGCCCCGTAGGTTATTCTGCTATGGGTGGACAAACCCTTAATCCATATGGTCGTGGCAAATTTGAAACAGGTGGTTCAAGTTCCGGCAGTGCATCCGTCGTTGCCGGTGGTTTGGCCGTGGCTGCAGTTGGTTCTGAGACCTCAGGTTCAATTTTATCTCCTTCTGGTCTACAAAGTTTGGTTGGCCTTAAGCCTACTGCCGGTGCTTTGAGTCGTACTGGAATAGTGCCTATTTCATATACCCTTGATACACCAGGTCCCATGACTGGCTCATGTATAGATAATGCCATTCTTTACAATGCTATGCTTGGAAAAGATACATCAGATCCTGCCTCATTTGATCATATTTCTGTCGTGCCTGAGGATTTATTGAAGGCATCTCTAATGGGATATAAACTCGGTGTAATTTGAGAACTTCTTGCTGATTCTATTTTTTCATACAACATCGACCTCTTAGAAGCTTATGGAGCTGAATTAGTGGCTATAGATATTCCCAATTTGGATTTTTCAGGCTTGATCACCATGCTCAACCTCGAAATGAGGGAGGCAATTCCTCAATATTTGTCTGCATTTCCATCTGAAAGTGTCACTGTAAAAAACATAGCGGACATTGTCGCTTATAACCAACAGGATATGTTGTCAAAAGCACCTTATGGACAGCAGCGTTTTGAAATCCTTTTAAAAGATAAGACCCCAATGAGTGACTTTCCAGACCTTAGGACTAAGTGGCTGTCCGCTGCAGAATCCATGTTTGCCTCCTTTTGGGACTCTGGGATAGATGCCGTCATTTCGCTCAGTAACTATCATGCAGCCCATGCTGCTTTGGGTAGGCTTCCCTGTTTGACGGTACCTTCCGGTTATAGAAGCGATGGCACACCTGTCGGCCTTACGTTTATAGGGCCCTCTCGATCCGAAGCTTCTTTACTCAATATGGGACATGCGTTTGAGAGCCGTACTACCTACAGAAAATTGCCAGCTGGCTATGGTAATAAATAATTCTTTTCGCTTTCCAATGAGCTAATATACTCAATTTGCATGCTAGTATACCTTTTTTCAATGGCCTGCGTTTTTTTAATGTTTTAAGGTCATTTTTTAGTTAGGTCTACGACCACTCTCTTTATTTAAATTGTCATTTTAATGAAAAAATGGATTCTAATCACGTCGGTTTTTTTTGTTTTATTAATAGGATTGCTCTTTGCTGTACCCTTATTGTTTGAAGATAAAATCGTGGCGCTAGTTAAAACAGAAGTTAATAAAAATGTAAAGGCAAAGGTTGATTTTCAAAATTATGACTTGAGCCTCTTTCGAAGTTTTCCTAATTTTTCGTTGACATTAGACTCACTTTCAGTGGATGGCGTAGAAGCATTTGAAGGAGTAAGGCTATTGGCTGTTGATCGTATGCAACTCACCATTGATATATTGAGTGTTTTTAAAGGAAATGATATTCAAATAATAGATTTTCAATTAATCCAGCCAAATCTTGATCTGCAAGTGCTTTCAGATGGCAAGGCTAATTGGGACATCACAATGCCCGGGGATCAGGACACGACAACCCAGGAAGAGGCTCAGATAGTTTTTACCCATCTGCACCGATATTCTATCCAAAATGGATCCTTAAAATATTCAGACGCAAGCAGTGGAATGGTGCTGCAAATGCAAAATTTAAATCATGAAGGTAAAGGTGATTTTGGCGCATCTCAATTCTCATTGATTACCACTACCCAGGTAGATACTATGGATTTTTGGATGGATGGAATTCAGTATATAAAGCAGGCTGTAGCCGATGCAAAAGTTGATTTACAGGTAGATATGGACAATTTTCGGTTCACGTTCAGCGATAATCTATTCCATTTGAATGGTCTTGAATTTGGTATAAATGGTTTTGTAGCCATGCCTGGAGATGATGTTGAATTAGCATTGGACTTGCAAGCACCAAAGACTGATTTCAGGTCTATTTTTTCATTGATACCAGGCGTGTACAAGAAAGAATTTGAAGGCGTAAAAACAAAAGGTACAGCCACCCTAGATGGTAAAATAAACGGTGTTTATTCAGAAATGCAAAAACTTTACCCTGCATTTTCATTCAAAGTGGACATTGCAAATGGATCTTTTGCTTACCCTGAGCTGCCTACAAGTATGGAAAATATACATTTAAATCTTGGGCTTAGCTCAGAGGGTAAAAACGAATACGATGATTTAGTAATTAACATTCAAAATGGTGGATTTTCTATAGATGGTCAGCCAATCCAATTTGCATTCAATTTGTCCCAGCCATTCTCCGATCCTCGTTTGGATGCTTCCATAAGTGGCTTACTTGACCTCGCTAAAATAAAGCAAGTCTATCCGCTAGATACTGGGTATAACCTATCTGGAGTACTAAAAGCTGATGCTACTTTAGAAGGTTTTCTATCAGATGTGCAAAATGCCAGATATAACCAATTTAGGGCCTCTGGATCTATTTCATTGTCCAATTTGTTGCTAAAAACGCCTGATATACCCCGACAAATATCCATCCCTGCCCTTACTGCAAATATTACACCCGCAAAAATAGACCTAGGCAATTTTTCACTGAACTACGGTGACAGTGATATGACATTGACGGGCTATTTGGGCAATTATCTTGGCTATTTTTTAGCTAATGAGTCCATTACAGGAAGTTTTGATTTAGTTTCCAATCGATTGGATTTAAATGATCTGAAACAAGATTTTAGTGACGAGTCTGCCGCTCCGGAAGAGTCCGAAGGAGTGATTTTATTGCCCGCAGGTGTGGATATATCAATTCATGGAAGAATCCAACAGCTCTTTTATGATAATCTCAAAATAAGTCAGGTCAACGGAGTTGTAAGATTGATGGACCAAACTGCATCCATGAAAAATGTCCAGATGAATGTAATGGGTGGTCAGCTACAATTAAATGGCACATATGACACCCGTAATCCCTCCCAGCCTATGGTCGATTTTGACATGCAAATTAAAAATTGGGATATTCAGGAATCTGCACGCGCTTTTGTCACGATAGAAAAACTTGCTCCTATAGCGCACAGCTGTACAGGGCGTTTTACTTCCCATGTAAACATTAAAACTGGTCTCAATGAGCAAATGATGCCGCTTTTTGATAGCTTCAATGGCAGCGGTGATCTATTTACCAAAAGCGTATACATTGAAAAATTTAAACCCTTAAACGATCTAGCTGCTCAGTTAAAAATCTCTCGACTCGCTAAGCAGACAATTCAAGATTTGTCCATGTATTTCAACATTAAGGAT
>CAYUZA010000093.1:0-10281 GCA_964449535.1 uncultured Saprospiraceae bacterium | reverse complement strand
ATCAAGTTAATTCACCGAAACCTTCAAAACATCCCGTACAGGTGACCTCGTATAAACCTTTTTAGACTGTAATCTACCTTAATATGCAACGTAGAAATTTTCTTAAAATGAGCGGACTCACCACCTTGTCTGCTGGCTTCATACACAGCTTTCTATACGGCGAAAATCTATCCAATACTCCTGATGAGGCAATGATTGCCATGATGTGCGAGCCCACCACAGCAGACATTTTAGGACCTTACTATCGAACGAATGCACCCCTGCGCTCGGATATCATACCAGAAGACGACTCGGACCCGAACACCATCCGTATAGCTGGTAAAGTTCAAGATTCCAATTGCCTGCCCATAGCCGGTACCACTATTGAACTTTGGCAAGCCGGTGGTGATGGTGAGTATGATAATGCCTCGCCTGAATTTCGGTACCGCGGTTCCTTTGTTACAGATGCGGATGGTAGCTATTTTTTTCGCACAGTGTTGCCAGGACATTATCTGAATGGATCTCAATTCCGCCCGTCACATTTGCATTTTCGGGTTACTAAAGCCGGATACAGATCTCTTATTACACAGCTTTATTTTGAGGGTGATGAGTACATCGAGGAAGATGAATGGGCGTCCAATCCTGCTGCCGCTCTACGCATTTTGCCATTGCAGGAGGTAAATGCTAATGATTATAAATACGAAGTTGCATTTGATTTTGGCCTGGATGTACGAACCAGTACTCAAGCAGAACTACCGGCATTTGTAGACAAGATAAGGTACAACAACCCGTTTAGCAATCAGCTTGTGATCCAATCGGAGGTAGAGAATCTTCTTTTTTTGGCAGCAGAACTATTAGATTTACAAGGAAGACTGGTAATGAGCCAATATCGTTTACAATCCCCTAATGTCACTTTTAAAACGGAAGCATTAGGGGACGGTTTGTATTTTTTGAGACTAAAAACTACCCATGGAATTGGTGTTTTTCGGATGGTGAAGACGAGTTGATCTTTTATGAGTTGATTTTTTTTGGAAATTGGAGAGATATCTGTGGTTGATTACCCTGTTTTTGAACATGATTTACTTATATGTACCCGAATATTACCGGCATGGCTAGTGCCATCAGTGCTGCCCAAATCAAATATATAGGCAAATAGCGGGTAATGGCTTTGTGCAGGTATTCTGCAGGCATTGGTCGCCGAATAGTATTCAGCAAGGCTATGGCTACCCATATCAAGTGAATAAGAATAACCAGGTTGGTACCTGTCACGGCTATTCTATTGGGGGTAAATCCCCATTCTGCAGTGCGCATCACAATAGCTGACAAGGCTATAATATTGAGCAAAACGGTTACGGTGGCCAGGGCCAACAGACTTATTCGTTGCCAGCTGGGTAATACCAATCGACCACTACCAGCTACAGAAAAAAGAAGTATGACCAAAACACCAATAAGCATGGCGTTGAATATAATTAAAGATTGACGGTCTGTATAGGGATTTTTGCCGCTTATTGCAATAGTAATTAAATATGCTACTAAGATAAATAGCACTACTGGGGTGAATAAACGAGCTATTAATGGGGATACCTGACTCACGAGTTGAGGATAAAGGCTGTTTAGGTGAGCAGCCAGTAGTGGAATACTTGCAAGGCCGCCAATAGCTACGTATGGTAAAAAGGTAAGCTCCAATGAATAATCAATCATTTCAAATAAACCTGCTGTTAATAGACCCACTGCTGCACTTACTGCTAATAATACCGCACTGATGAGTGCCCAGTCACCGTGAAATGCCAGGAATTGCAATCGATGTTGCGTGTGGCGAAATTGCCCATTAGTATAGCTATATCCCATGATGCCCCATAGCAAAACTGGAGTGAACAAGCAAGCCAGTATTAGGGTATCGCTCTCATCGTTGCCGGGTAATATGTTTATATAGGTAGTGATTCCTGTTATGATCGCTATTACGGTTATCCATTGAATAGGTCTAAAACTATTTCGAAAGGCGAAATAAAGGGTCACCGGGACCAAGGGAATAAGCCCAAGATTGCGGGGATAAAAAAAGTCTGCATCTATATGTGTAAAATGGGGAATATTAATCCAAAGGCCTGCTAGAATGGCTAGTGAGGTCAATAGTCCAATACTTTTCATCGAATGCGTAGTAAGGGGTGTGCTCTTGTAATACAACCTCGCTTTCCATGTGCGCAATACCGGATGGTCTGGTGATTTCTCTAAGGCCAGTTGAAGTGCTTCTTTGAAATATATCGGATTCTTGCGATAATGGGTTTCCATTATTTCCGGTGTATCCAGCAATGTGAGTAAGTCGTATGTCATGGAATCTGGTTTTATTTGTTAAGTTTAACGATGTTTTTTAAATAAAAGTACTTTGAAATACAAAGTAAAATAAATCAGAGTCATTTTCCGGGAGTTGGGCTAACTTGGTGTAGCAATTTTTCCAGCGCGTCAATATGTGCTTGAAGTGCTTTATATCCTGTTATGGTTATTGCATAAATGGTATTGGGTTTACGACCCAGGAATCGCTTTTGTACTTGAACAAAACCTTCTTTTTCCAATCCTTTTAAATGGCTGGCCAGGTTGCCATCTGTTACATCCAGTAATTCTTTGAGCGCATTAAAATCAAGCGATTCTTGCACAGCAAGCACCGACATAATGCTCAGTCTGATACGGCTTTCAAAGGCTTTTTGCCATCCTTCGGGTTGCCCAATCATCGTTGATATTTTAAAAAAATGTATAGTCCATAAATGATGTGTAGCAAACCAAAACCTATGGCCCAAAACAAGAGACTAAGGTCAATCCATAGAGTGGACAAAAGGCTTAGAATAATCTGAAACACACCTAATACCCGCAGTTCGCTGAAGGTGTATGGACTGGCTGAGACCAGGGAAACACCATAGAATAACAGTGTAAGTGCCGGTGTCAGCCCAAGAAAGCCGTGGGGTAAGAGGGCTGCGATCAGCATGCCGCCTCCAGCCAGTGGAATGAACAATTGCATGAGCATACGGCGAGTTGAAGCATTCCAGCTAGTCTGGCCTTGTTTCCTTGCTCTCAGATGCGAAAGTATAAATGCGGTGGCAAGCGCGGATGCAAGCACTGTTGTAGCTAGCCAAAGCAGATTTTTCAATTCAGATGTATTTGGGGTGATCGGTGGAAAAGCTGGACGGAATTGAAATAGGTCATATGCTACACAAGCACCTGCCAATGCATACAATCCGGCCATTACACCCGACCATCCAGACAATGATAAAAACCTACTGGATCGCTCCATCATCCATCGGATCTCTGAAATATCTTGCCGAAAGTCGACTTCTTTTTTCATTTAAAGTACTTTGAATTGCAAAGTTAAAGCCAAATTCGATTTATGAGTATATATCTTACCTGATTTTTATTTTTTTATGTTCGAGTAGTATCCCAATTCGGTTTTCAAATACTAGGGAAGGGGTAGTATTATTTGCCGTAATATGCTGTTTTGGGTGTTTAACCAAGGGCGTAAATGTGATCCTTTATTATTTTGTATGATCAAATTTGATTAACCATAAAAATACCAAAATTTGTTAAAAATTATTTCAATAACAATGAACTCGTAATATTACAATACTCTTACGTGATATTTTTTTCTCTTTATTCAAATTCTCCTTGGTAGATGGCACCTGATGTAGGTGTTTCATTGAGTTCTATGCGACACAAACCTGCCAATTTTGGTTTAATAGTACGCCATAACCAAATGGCTATCGCTTCGCATGTCGGATTTTCTAATCCGGGTATTTCATTGAGCAAATGATGGTCGAGCGCTTTAATGGCTGGTTGGATGGCTTCCTTAATCAGACCAAAATCTTCAACCCAACCCAATACAGGGTCTAATTGCCCTTTAATATAAAATACGGCCCGGTACGTATGTCCGTGAATTCTCCTACACTTGTGATCCTCCGCAACATGTGGAAGAAAATGCGCTGAGTCAAAGGTGAATGATTTAAATATTTCCATTTGAGAAAATTTATCGCAAAGTTGCAATTTTCCTACCTGTCCGAAAAATAAATTCGATCATATTGGCAGACCTATATTTCTTTTCTGTTGATGTGTTAGGGTATGCGTTGATTATCTGACTTATTTCTACGAAATGAAAGTCTTTGTTTTATGTGGTTCATTTTCTCTCGACTTATAATGCCTTTAGCTGCCAAAAAAAACAAGAGCAGCCATAATAAACCCTTGCCTAAAAAAAAGAAAAACGCGCCCCATCCTATTGTTTTAATCCATTCCATACTTATGCATTTTGCAAATGTAGATGGCTGTATTGTTCCAGCTCATCAAATTGGTTAATGGCATAGTCGAATCCTAGATTTACCTCGTCAGCCCAGCTATCTTGCTGAACTGCACGTACAGCTTGCATAGCTTCCCTGGGATCATCAAATTCGTACATTTTTCCCGAAGAAGGCACCATTTTTTTCATCATCTGACCGCCAAAAAGAATGGCCAGATAGTTTAGATATATGTGAGCAAGTCGCTTTTCTTCATCAAGCTCACTTAAGTATAGGCAATATGCCTTTGTAGATGGTAACACTTGAGGTAAAGAGTGGCCTTTTGCCGTTAATTCCTGGATATCCGCCAAAGTGGCTGCACTGCGGTTTAAATCCGGGTGGGGTAGAGGTTTTGTTTCCAGGGTTTGAAAGATGGCGTGTTGTTGAACCAGATAGCAAAGGTATTCGGCTTCGCTTAGTTGACCACGGAACATTCGCTGATTAAATGGCATTTGTTCGGCAAGGCGGTGTTTTTCTGCGGTGGCTTCTTTAAGTGGAGTCATCGTATTATATTTTTTTACAAATGTAGAATAAGTCTAAATAAATATAAAGCCATTTTGCTAATTTTTACAGATTAATTTTTCTCACTAAAACAAGCATCCACCCCACATGAAATTTTCAAAATCGGTATGGGGCGGATACCTGCCCACCAATATTTTTTTGTTCAGCTGAACACTGGATGCTCTTTTATTTAGGATTAATACATCAGCAGGAGTGGGCGTTTCTTTTACCTCAATGGCCACCTCTTCATTCAAGACAAAATCAATTTCTTGGCCACTTTTTTGTTGAAAATACTGTGTCTTCCCAAGTCTGATTAATTGATTGGCTACTGCATTTTCAAAGATAGCCCCGCTACTCACTTGCGCCAATTGATTGACCAGGCCGTTGTCTGCAATATACAGCTTGGGTTGCAATGCAATGCTCCTGTCTGGACTACTGACGAACGGGGGGATGATGTGTAAGAAGTAGGTGGCCTCAAATAATTGTATATACTCTTTAATTTTGTGCCTGTTAATACCCATTATCGCAGCTATTTTTTGGTAATCCAGTTTGCTTCCGATTCTGGATGATAATAAGGTAACTAATCGGTATAAATCATCAATTAGTGAGTAATCCGATAGGATTTTCACGTCTAATTCAATGTAGGAATTTAGAATATCAAGCAGTATTTGTTTTTTACGTGAAGGTTTATCGGCCATCACCACTTGGGGAAATCCTCCAAAGAGTAGAAATTCTTCATATAGCGCTTGATATTGTGAATAAACTAATGGACGATAGTTTGACATTCGCGCAGATTCTAAGGGTACGATATCTACTTCTTTAAAGCGCAAAAATTCTATAAAATCAAGCGGATACATTTCAAAAATCCGTTTTCTGCCGGCTAGACTTTCCGTAATTCTATTCTTTAAATAATAAGAACTTGATCCAGAAATAATAAATTTAACCTGATAATGATCATGGAAATATTTAATAAAGGATACCACTTCAGGCACCAACTGCACTTCGTCCATGGCAATGACTCCATGTCTTGTGAAATCATATCCCATAAATTCCAGGTCAGCTTGCATTTTTGTGAAGCTATTACTCAAAAAGATTCTTCTGTATTCTATTCTTTCAAGATCCAGATAAAGTTTGTTGTTATGTTTAATTCGACTGAGTAGGTGTTTTATAGCCATGGTTTTTCCGGTGCGGCGCATCCCGGTAATCACGGTCACCTCCAATATAAATAAATGTTCCTCTAGCTCCTCAAATATTCGTCTCGTTATCATCTCATTGTCTTTTGCCCATGAGGGCTCGCTAATTGTTGTCTCTCACCACAAATTTATTACCAAGGTATCTCGTTATCTTGTGGAAAGTTACAATTTACATGTATTATTGTACAAAATACAAGCACAAAGATATACTTTATGTCACAAATTATAACATAAAGTATTACTTTATGTACAAAATTATAACAAAAAGTAATGTTTAATATTGAAATAGGGTGGGGAAATCTCAATCGATTTACCTGTATTTGCGGTTCAATTTGTTTTAAAAGACTAGGTTTGAGTTGATTTTTAACATTTTCAACGAAAAGGCCAAGCTCAAATAGGAAAATCATTGGAGTACTGCCCCAGTCCGAATTGTATCATTCCTTTTTGTTATTGTGGTAGAAGGAAGGGGAGGGATAAAAATGCGAAGCCTGTCGGTTTCCCAACAGGCTTCGCATAAAATGCTAACAACTAAAGCTTGAAGCTTTTCCGATTCAAAAATGCATTTGCAATAATTTATTTTTGCAAATCAAATCTGTCAAGGTTCATCACTTTGGCCCATGCTGCCACAAAATCACGCACAAATTTTTCCTTCGCATCAACACTGGCATACACCTCAGAGATTGCTCTTAACTCAGAGTTTGATCCAAATACCAGATCTGCTCTACTGGCAGTCCATTTTAATGCACCAGTTTTACGATCACGACCCTCAAAGTCTTCCTGATCCTTATTTATCGGTTTCCATTCAGTACTCATGTCCAACAAGTTTACAAAAAAGTCATTTGTAAGCTGATCTTTTTTCGTGGTCAAAATACCTTGTTTACTCTGCTTGTGATTAGCATTAAGCGCCCGCATACCACCAACTAAAACAGTCATTTCAGGGGCGGTTAACGTCAGCAGTTGCGCTTTGTCCACTAATAGCTCCTCTGTAGAAACCGTATATTGTTTGCTCCGATAATTTCGGAATCCGTCAGCCATGGGTTCCAATACAGCCATGGAGGCTACATCGGTCTGCTCCTGTGTAGCATCCGTTCTTCCGGGTGTGAATGGCACTTTTACGGTGTAGCCTGCATTGGCTGCTGATTTTTCCACTGCCGCAGAGCCAGCCAGTACAATTAGATCAGCCATGGATACTTTTTTAGTCTTATTTTTATCGTTGAATGTTTTTTGAATTTTTTCAAGTGTTCCAAGTACTTTCTCTAATTGAGCAGGGTCGTTTGATTCCCAGTTGCGCTGAGGAGCCAATCGGATACGGGCGCCATTAGCTCCACCGCGGCGATCCGAACCTCTATAGGTAGAAGCAGATGACCAGGCTGTATACACCAATTCGCTGATGCTTAGACCGGAAGACAAAATGCTGCCCTTCAATTGTTGGATATCTTTTTCGTCTATTAAATCATGGTTGCGAGTAGGAATCGGATCCTGCCAGATTAGATCTTCCTTAGGTGCCTCTGGTCCAAGATATGTAGTTTTTGGACCCATATCCCGGTGGGTAAGTTTGAACCATGCTCTGGCAAAAGCATCAGCATAAGCATCTGGATTTTCCAGAAAGCGGCGGGATATTTTTTCATAAGCTGGATCAAATCTCAGAGAAAGGTCCGTGGTCAACATGGTGGGAAGATGCTTTTTATTAGGATCAAATGCATCCGGAATAGTGGCTTGAGCATTTTTTGCTACCCACTGATGCGCACCGGCTGGACTTTTAGTGAGTTCCCACTCATTGTTGAAGAGAATTTTCAAGAACCCTAGTCCCCATTTAGTGGGTGTGGATGTCCAGGTTACCTCAAGACCAGAAGTTATAGCATCCTGTCCTTTTCCTGATTTGTAAGAACTAGACCATCCAAAGCCTTGCTCCTCAATAGGTGCCGCTTCAGGCTCAACTCCTACATGCGAAGCGGGTCCAGCTCCGTGTGTCTTTCCAAATGTGTGTCCGCCAGCAATAAGAGCCACCGTTTCTTCATCGTTCATTCCCATACGTCCAAAGGTCTCTCTGATATCGATAGCTGCCGCCACTGGGTCTGGATTGCCATTAGGCCCTTCTGGATTTACGTAGATTAGTCCCATCTGAACTGCAGCCAAGGGCCTTTCCAGTTGGCGACCATCGGAATAGCGGTTGTCTTCCAGCCATTTAGTCTCTGAACCCCAATAGACATCGCTCTCGGGTTCCCAAACATCTTCGCGACCACCTGCAAAACCAAAGGTTTTGAAGCCCATAGATTCCAGCGCAACATTGCCCGTGAGGATCATGAGGTCGGCCCAGGAGATTTTATTACCGTACTTTTGCTTGATTGGCCATAGCAGACGACGAGCTTTGTCTAGATTGGCATTGTCTGGCCAGCTGTTTAGCGGAGCGAAACGCTGCTGTCCAGCACGCGAACCACCGCGACCATCTCCAGTGCGATAAGTTCCAGCACTGTGCCACGCCATACGGATAAAAAGCGGTCCGTAATGTCCAAAGTCTGCAGGCCACCAATCTTCTGATTGTGTCATTAGATCATTTAGGTCTTTTTTCAATGCATAATAGTCGAGGCTATTAAAAGCCTTTAAATAATTGAAATCCGGATCCATAGGATTAGATGCGGCAGTATTCTGGCGAAGTACATCTAAATTGAGTTTTCCGGGCCACCAGTCATGTCTTTCGTTGCTAGTTGTTGTTGGTGTAAAATGTCCCGAATGGGCAGGTTTGGAGGCACTTTTTTCACTTGAAATGTTAGCCTCATTACTTTCCTGAATCCCATGTGCTGTAGCACCTCCCTTTGATACCGCTCCTGTTACCGGGCACACACTCATCTGCTGTGCCATGTCTTGTGCGATAACAGAAAAGGAGATAATCATCCCCGCTGCTATTAATAATTTTCTCATTGCGTTTTAGTTTTTAAGTGTTTAGCAATTATTGCAAAATTACGTCCTATATTTGTTTTACAAAAACGATATTATCAATAACAATATCTACAGAATAGATGAATATACAGCAGTTTCAATACGTTTTAGCCGTTGCTGAGTATCGCCATTTCGAAACGGCAGCCGCTCATTGTTTCATATCCCAGTCTACCCTGAGTACAATGATTTCAAGATTGGAAGACGAATTGGGCTTACAGTTATTTGATCGCAAATCTAAGCCTGTGTCCATAACCAATGAGGGACAACTGATAATAGATCAATTGAAAATTATTATGGCGGATATCGGACAGTTGGAAGAGCAAGTACAAGAAATTAAAGGAGAGGTCAAAGGTAAATTAAGAATGGCTGTCATTCCCACCATCGCCCCATTTCTTTTACCATTGTTTTTGCAAAATTTTGCTACGCGTTTTCCCGGATTGCATATTCAGGTTAAGGAACAAACAACTCCAGAGATTTTGCGATTAATTAAGTCCCGAGATTTAGATATCGGGATCTTGTCCATACCTTTATCCGATCCTGATTTGAAAACTATCCCACTGTATCATGAACCATTTGTTTATTTTGATGCAGCTCAGACTAATAATTGTCCGGTTTCGCTTTCCGAGCTTGTTTTGGAAGATTTGTACTTATTGGAAGAAGGACATTGTCTGCGGACTCAAGTACTAAAATTGTGCGATGTACAACGCGAATCTGGGTTGTCAAAATTGAATTTTGAATACAAAGCAGGTTCCATTGATAGTTTATTGCGTTTTGTAAAAGCAAACCGTGCAGCTACTCTAATTCCTTTCCTGGCTACCTTAGATATGTCTGAGGAAGACGCAGCGCATATCCGCCCATTTGCTCCTTCGGTGCCCCATCGTACGGTCGGCATAGTAGTGCATCGACATTTTGTGAAAAAACATGTGTTAAATTTGTTAGAAGAAGCGATACGTTCAAGTGTAGATTATCGTTTACCGGTTGTTGCTAACCAATATAAGATGATGTCGCCTGTGTGAATTTAATTTACGGGTTATTCAAAGTTAACAATCCCCAATGAGTAGTGCCCATTTAAACTATGAAAATTGCTGAACTTTTTAATATAAATAAAGTGGTAAACCTACATTTACTTTATTTCATTCGCCCTTAATCATATCCACTTTAGCCTCTTGCCTGCTCACTATCTCTCTAATCCAAATGGGTGCATAAGGGGATGTGCATCCCTTTGAAACCGGATAGTTTTTATATAGCGCTAATTTTTCCCCGATATCAATGGCTCTTTTTCTGAATTCAGGATAATGGATTCCTATTTGTGCAAGGGTACTATTCATAGTCCATTGAACAACCGGGGCAGCCTCACGCATTTC
>CAYUZA010000092.1:0-10383 GCA_964449535.1 uncultured Saprospiraceae bacterium | reverse complement strand
GACTCGAACCCCCGACCAGCTGATTACAAATCAGCTGCTCTACCAACTGAGCTATGCTGGCGTTTTCCCGCATTTTTACACGATTTACAATGAAATATGTCATTCAGTAAATTGTGTTTTAGGTACGTTTACCTTAAGCGAACGCAAAGATACGCGTTGACCTAACATTTCGAACAAATTTGTAGATTTTTTTTCAACATTTTTTTTGCTCCATGAACAAGCCTAAAAGAAATTTATCATCAATGTTTGGAACATTCAAGATTGAATGCAGATTAAAATTTTATCCACACCAAAAAAAAAGCCGGTTGCCCGGCTTAATATCTAAAACTGATTATTATAAATGCTGCCTACTACGCTCCTTAAATTTAACAAGCTGTCGTTTTAAATTATCCGCAACCAAATCTAAAGCTGTCTCATATTTCTTGTCACTAACTTTACAGATTAGAGTATCTCCAGGCACATTCAATCTAGCTTCCATTAATTTGTCTTTTACTTGTCCTGAATTTTCTAGTTTAAGTACTACTTGGAGATCAATAATATGATCAAAGTACTGTTCCAACTTACTCAATTTGCGATCAATTAAATCAACTAACTTCTGATCTGCACTGAAATGAACGGCTTCAACATGTACTCTCATAATATATATTTTTAAGATTAATAATTATTTCTTTTTAGACCTGGGATGAGCATTTGCATAAACATCTTTTAGTTGCTGCATAGATGTGTGCGTATAAACTTGTGTAGCAGCAAGACTACTATGCCCAAGTAATTCTTTAACCGCATTAAGTTCTGCTCCTCCATCCATTAAATGTGTTGCAAAACTATGCCGAAGCGTATGTGGACTTAACTTTACATTTGGTGCTACACTCCCAAGTTCTTTACGCACTATTCTATAAACATAAGAGGGGTACAAAGGATTCCCACGAGAGGTAATTAATATACGATTAGCATTTACCACCTCTTTTATTACTGCTTTTACCATATTCTCATAACGACGTAAAGCATCTTTAATTTCAGGAGACATGGGTAAAATTCGAACTTTATTTCCTTTTCCAAATACCCGTATTTGAGAAGATTGCCAGTCTATATCTTTCCAGCACAAGGAAATCAACTCTGATCGCCTTAACCCAAGATGATAAAGCAAAAGAATTATAAGTCGAGCATTTTCTTGTTCAAATGAAGCATCTTCTGCACTGACATTTTCAATCACTTGATTTAAATCATTCTCTCTTACGTAATCAGGCAGTTTTACTTGCTTTTTTGGCAATGAAATACCTAAGACAGGATTTTGTGAGGTTAACCCTTGTTTGATTCTGAATTTGAAATATGAAGAAAGGGAAGATAATTTTCGCCTTATCGTTAGGGGACTGGTTGAAATGCTCATCATTTCAACAACCCACTCTCTGATGCATTTTATTAAAATTCGATTCTCACTTTCCCACAAAATTTGGCGGGAAGACAAAAAGGTCTCGAATTGAACAAGATCCCTTTCATAGGCAGCGATAGTATTAGACGAGAACCGCTTTTCTATCTTTATATAATACAGAAATTCCCTAACTGACATAACCAATATTGGCTATGAAGTTAGGGAATTTAATTTAATCATCCAAATAATCTAAGGATGAATTATAGACTTTCCGTGTGATTACCGTAGTTTTCTTCTTTATACACTGCCTTAAGAATTTGTGAACGTCTTGTCACAGAAGGCTTTGTAAAATGCTTTCTTTTGCGAAGTTCTTTCAATACACCAGATTTTTCATATTTGCGTTTGTATTTCTTTAACGCACGGTCAATTGATTCGCCGTCTTTAACTTCAATAATTAACATACGTGAATAAGTTTACTTGTTGATTTGGGCTGCAAAGATAAAAATAATTTTAATTGCAAACAAGTTATAATAAAAAAAGGGGGGCAATTGCCCCCCTTTAATATTAGTTTGTTTAAATTTAATACCCAGGATTCTGAGCACACTGTTTGTTTGTAATCAACTCACCAGCTGGGATTGGCCAAATGTATCCAGTAGACGATGCAGCTACTTCAGCTACATTTTGCTTCGCCTTAAAAGGACGTAAATTTCTGGAAAGATCAGAAGCTGTAAAGCCCTCTCCTAAAAATTCGATATGACGCTCCAGTAAAATTGCTTCAACTAAATCTTGAGCTGTAGCAAAATCCGCTGCCTCATAAGCTCCATCTGCATCCGAACGAACCCTTACGGCATTTAAAAGCTCAATTGCTTGATCATCAATTCCATTTACCCGTGCTCTTGCTTCAGCTAAATTTAACAAAACTTCTGCATAGCGAATTACAGGAGCATAATCCAAATGCTGAGGTCCAGCAGGGAATTTATTCCAGTACAATTTACTGTTTGAAGGGTTGTTGAAAATAAATGCACGACGAGTATCATCATCATGAAAACGAGCGTCTCCTATAATACCTTCAGGATTTAAAGAATAATCGCCAATTCCACGAGGACCTGGAGTGTAATAAGAACCTAAACCATTTTGAGTACCCGGCAAATCATTCTCAGTAAATGGCATACTAAATATACTCTCTACTGTTGTATAAGGCGTAGTAAAAACAGCTGCAACAGTTGGCATAAGTGCATTCGCTACTCCGGAAGATGCAGCGAAAGGTGCACTTGTTGAAACTATTTTATTTGATTCTGTAACGACATCATTCCAACGACCCATATGTAGATATACTCTAGTTTTTAAAGCAACAGCAGTATTCCTGTGTGCCCTAGTAGTATTGGCTGTTGCAGAAGTTCTGGTTAATGGTAAATTAGACTCAGCAAAATTCAGATCGTTCAAAATTTGTGTATAGACATCTGCTACTGATGACCGTATCAAATCATTTGAACCATCGCTCACGTTAGCTGTCAATCGCAATGGTAGACCAGGATTATTTCCATTATTGTCTGCATAAGGGCGTGCATACAATTGTATAAGACTGTAATACATCAAACTTCTTAAGAAACGTGCTTCTCCACGATATGCATTCAATTGATCATCCGTCATGCCTTGGCCTTTCAACTTTGCTTCATTGGCATCAATCCCAGCCAAAAATACATTAGCGCGATTAATAGCAAGATATGCACCATTCCAAAGGTTGGTTACATCATTAATGTTTGAAGGCTGCACCGTGTGATTCCAAACTGAAAAACCAGTAACATTATTGGTGGTTTCATTGATGAAATCATTGGACCTAATGTCATGATACACAAAATAACGACCGCCTAACACTGCACCATTCTTTACGGATGCGTATAGACCTCTTGCTTGTTGTTCCACTCTGGATGGATTATCAAATACAGATAAATCTGAAAAACTGGTTAAAGGAACCGGGTCTAACAGTTCAGTTCTGCATGCACTGAATAGTATCACTGCACTCAGAAACAGGATAGATAATATATTCTTTTTCATTGTTTCTATTTTAATTATTCAAAAATTGAATCTTCAGATATTTTTTACAGACCAACTTGTACACCAATAGTGTAAGTACGAGCCTGACCTAAAGAGTTTCTATCTACACCTGGTGCGGTATTTGAAGCACCATTGGTGGAAATTTCAGGGTCGGCTCCTTTGTAACCCGTAAGTACCCACGCATTTTGTACCTGAGCATATACCCTTAAATTATTTAACTTCGCTTTTTGTGTAACTGATTTAGGTAAAGTATAACCTAATGCCAAATTTCTCAAGCGAAGGAAATCACCTTTTTGTACATTCTCAGAAATAGGTAGTGCTGAACCGTTAGATACATTATCACCGAATACCACACGTGGAATAGTTCCATCTTTGTTCTCTTCAGTCCATCTGTCTAGTACATCTGAATGGTTATTCCAGAAACGCATATCGCGTAGACCTGCTTGAGTACCATTATAAATATAATTACCTCCTTGGAATTGTAACATAATGTTCAAGTCAAATTGTTTGTAACGGAAATCGTTGGTAAAACCACCAAAATAAGTAGGCAAAGTTGGACCAAAAATCACACCGCTATTAGCTACACTAACCGCACCTGTTGGTGTACCATCCATTAGAGTCCATCTAGATGCAGGAGGTGCAGCATGATTATATTGAACTTGAACGTATGTTGTATCCGTTCCGCTCACTTGTCTTCTTAAAAATATACGACGACCATTTTCTGGATTTACACCATCTGTTTGAACGACGTACAAGCTACCAATTGACTGGCCAATGCGAGTCAAGTTAGCTGTTTCCAAGCCGGCTGTGGCAGCAAAAATGTCAGAACCATCTGGTCCCAAACGATCAACAACATTTTTCTGCGTTGTGATATTTAAATTCATTTTCCAATCAAAATCACGACTTGACATTACATTGTAGGTCAAGCTTAGCTCAATACCGCTATTGGTCATAGAACCAACATTTGCATCAATAGAATTGCCAGGAATACCCTTAGAAGGAGCCTGAGGCACAGCCAAAATCAAGCCATCAATTACATTTTGATAATAAGCAAATTCACCTTGTAGTTTGTCATTGAACATGCCAAAAGAGAATCCCGCATCTAATTTTTTGCTGCTTTCCCATGTCAAACCAGGATTTCCAGCTTGGGAAAATACAAGAGTAGCATCAGGCCCATAAAGTCCAGAGCCAAATAATGATAAAGAAGCAAAATCGTTCACACTACTGTTACCCACTTGACCATAGCTCCCTCTTACTTTGAAGTAATTAATGGTATTTCCGAAAGCTGATTGCCATCCGGCTAGTTCACTCGCGACGAAACCTGCAGATCCACCCCAGAAATTACCGTATTTGTTACCAGGAGCCCAAGCTGAATAACCATCTCTTCTAAAGTTTGCCGTTAAGAACAACATACGGTTGTAATCATAGTTGATACGACCTAGATATGATAACAAATAGTTTTCAGACTGGAAATTTCCTGCTGGATTGATTGTAGTAAAATTACCCTGAAACGTTGTAAAGAAAGGATCTGCGATTTGGGTGCGTGTTGCCCCCCAGCGATTGAATGAAGAATACTGTTGCTCATTTCCCAATAACAATGATATACGATTCATATCATTCAAATCAATGTTATAGTTCAATGTGTTTTGCCAGTTCCAACGATCCAAGCGATAGAATGTATTAAGTGCATAACCACCTTGACCAAATCCATCACCGTGTATAGGAGTCCAGAACGTATTGTCTTCAACACTCAAGCGGTCAAGACCATAAGTAGTACGGAAATTCAAACCTTTAAGAATTTCAATATCACCGTACACATTACCTATGAAGTGATCATTTTTAGAAATATGCTCATTTTCATTAACAACCACTACTGGATTTACAAAACCGATTTGACCTCTATTGTTCATAGGGCCTAATTGGTTATTAGGGGTAATATTGTAGCGATAACCATCCAACAACTCGTAAGCACCCAAACCATCTGCGTTAATATAAGGTGCAACGTTAGGAGCTGTAATCAAAGGTAAACGCCCTAAACCAGAAGTATTGAATGCTTGACCCGGAAGTGAACCAGAATTTGGGGCCATATTATTGGAAGAGGTATAATTAATACTTGTTCCAATTTTCACCCCTTTAAATAATTGATGGTCAACATTTAAACGAGCTTGAGCACGATCAAAGTCATTGCGCTGTAACATTCCTTCTTGCTGGGTAAAACCTAGTGAAAAGAAATAGCTGGTATTGTCATTACCACCTGAGAAACTCAAGTTGTGGTTATGTGAAAAACCATTGCGCAATACATAATCATACCAGTCTGTATCAATGACATTACCTGCAGCATCAAATGCAGGGCGGTAGAAGTCAGCAGGACCTCCAGCATTAACTTGAGCTTCATTCTTAATGAGCATATATTCTTCTGCATTCAATAAATCAAAAGTACGGAAAGGCTGATTGATACCTGCCCATGCGTCATAAGTCACTCTAGTTTTACCCTTTGTTCCTCTTTTGGTAGTAATCAAAATAACCCCAGCTGCAGCACGAGAACCATAAATTGCACCAGCAGAAGCATCTTTAAGAACTTCAATACTCTCAATGTCTGCTGGATTAATATTAGCTAAAGGGTTATTAGCAGCAGAAGAAGCTCCAACGTTACCCGTAAAAGTAGGCACACCATCCACCACAATAAGTGGTTGGGAACTTAAGTTTACCGAATTGATACCACGTATGCGAATTACAGGTGGGTTGTTCAAAACACCATTTGGTGTAATGATATTCACCCCTGCCGCTCTACCCTGCAATGCCTGGTCAAAACTTTGTACCGGAGCTAGAGCTATATCACTTCCTTTAATGGAAGAGATAGATCCTGTTAAGTCAGTTTTACGCTGTGTTCCGTAACCTACTATCACCAATTCCTCAATAGTTTTCACATCTTCCAGCAACGTTACATTAAGAGAATTTTTCCCTTGTAACCCAATTTCCTGGCTGATATAACCCGTATATGAAAATACGAGTGTCGCATTAGTATTAGAAACTCGAATTTCATACATACCATTTAAGTCTGTAATGGTTCCTGTACTTGTTCCCTGTACAGAGACACTCGCCCCAATAAGCGGATCTCCTCTTTCGTCGGTTACTTTCCCAGAGACATTTACCTGCGCCAAGGCTACTGAGCCCAGAGCAAAAAATGCCAGTAAAAGCATGTAACATCTTTTCATACAACAAATTTTAAATTTAAAAATAGTATAATAATAAAAACTTTTTCTCCAATCGCCATTAGAAACAACACAACAAACATTTACTTAATGGATAACATCGAACCATTTAGTGCGGGAAAGTTAAGTAATCATTAATAAATTGACAAATAAATGTGGCAGCATATATTTTAAAAATTTTATTTCAATAAAAATGCACTAGCGCCAAACAAAAAAGGGGGCCATGGCCCCCTTTCGCAATATTCGATATAATAGTTTAATAACCAGGATTTTGAATCAATGCTTTATTAAGATCAATTTCCCTTTGAGGAATTGGTAGAATTGTTCGGTTGCCACCAAAAACAGCATTCGGAGCATTAGGACCTGAATTTCTAAGGTTTTGTCCGTTCCGAAGTAGATCCATTCTACGATGTCCTTCAAAGCACAATTCTTTTCTGCGCTCATTCAAAATTGCACTGATTAAGTCTTCTTTAGAATTAAAATCAGACAATTCCCAGGCGTCAAGTCCTGCACGTGCTCTGATCGGATTAACCAAATCAATCGAAGCTTGATTAACTCCATTCAATTGAGCCAAAGCTTCAGCCCGGTTCAAATAGATTTCAGAAGTTCTCATCAATGGACTATTGTCTGAATTAGTAGCTACATCCAAATATTTACGTGTCATCCGTCTGGAAGACTGATCTGCAGCTACTACCTGGTCGCTCAATTCAGTAAATCGCTTATCATTAGGCTCTTGATTAAAAGCTGCAACCAAATCATCAGTAAAAGGACAGTCTCCTCTACCTCCTGCAGCTGCAGGCCTGTGGTAAGATGCCCATCCACCTGCACCAGTTCGACCATTGTCGGTGGCAGAGTTGTAGATAACAAACACATCTTCAGATGTCAGGTTATTATAAAATCCAAGATTTCCTGCAATGGCATATTGAGGACTTTGAATAACCAAGTCAGCATAGTTGGCAGCATCTTGCCACTCCCCTCTATACAAATGAAGACGAGACAGATAACCTCTTGCTGCACCTTTTGTAGCCCTTCCTCTGGTAAAAATTGCGGAGGAATAGCTATCCGGTAAGTCGGGGATTGCCTCTTCTAAATCCTTTTTAATCTGAAGGTGCACCTCATTTACGGTAGCACGAGCAGGATACTCAATAACCCCTGTGAATCCTTTTAACACGAGCGGCACACCTAAACGTGCACCATTTTCAACTTGGTATGGCTGACCAAACATATTTACCAAACTGAAATACATGATCGCACGCATGAACTTAGCCTCAGCAATGAGTTGCTTTCTTTTAGCATCAGTCAATGAGGCATCTTGTATGGAAGGCACCCTGTCAATTACCGTATTAGCACCGTTAATAGCGCGATAGTGAACCTGCCACCAAGATTGTATGGAAACATTTGGCGCAACCGCCGCATAGTTGTTTATTTCTTGAAGCGTCGGAAAAGACCCTACAAAAAATGTATTGTCAGCCATGTAATCTTCACCAATTTGAGGTTGTGAGCCAAACACCTCGATAAGCTGAGCCTGAGAATAAACACCCAAAAGTGAAGATTCTGCAGCTGCACCGCTAGAAAAAGCATCGCTCTCTGATAATGACTGTTGTGGATTTAACTCCAATCGATCCTGACATGCAGTGAGCAATAAAGCAACACTTAAGCATGCAGTACAATATAGAATATATTTTTTCATGATAAACTTATTTTAAAATTAGAAACCAATGTTAATACCAAACTGGAAGCTTCTCGCCTGAGGAAGAGCAAAGAAAGATTCTCCCTGAACTAAGTTACTCGGGCCATTAGCTGATACTTCTGGATCCGGACCTCTGAAATTTTTGTTCTTAACCAAAAATAGATTCTGTCCCAATGCATATATGCGTGCTGAACGAATAAAATTGGCACGTCCAAATAATGATTTAGGAAGCGTGTATCCAATATTCAAATTACGCAATCTCAAGAATGAACCGTCTTGTAATTGTTGCGTAGATAATTGATTAAATGAATTGATGGTAGGACTGTTTAAGCGAGGCACAAATGCTTGATCACCACTTTCTTTCCAATAGTCAAGAAGATCTGTACTTTTATTAAAGCCCGGAGACAAAACGTTGTCTGTAAATCTCAAACCATCAATTAATACGCTGTTGCCGTAGCTAAAATTAAACAATATAGCAACATCTAAATTACCTACTCTGAAATTTGAATTAAGACCACCAACAAACTTTGGAATGGCACTTCCTACAAAAACGCGATTGTTGGCAGAATAAGTAGTTGTAGGATTTCCATCCTTATCTAACCATTCAAAATCACCGGTTTCAGGATTTACCCCTTTAGCCCTTACTAAATAAAATTCATTTAGTGATCTACCCACTACAGCTCTTTGTGCAGATGAACCTTGAATAAATTTGTTACCATCAGGATCAACAGAAGCATCTGGCAAATCTGTGACCTCATTATCCAAAAATCCCATATTCAAGCCAACACTCCAATCCATATTTGCCTTCTGAATAATATTCACTCCTAAGTTAAGGTCAATACCCCTATTACGCATTGTACCCACATTTCTAGCAGCACTTGGGAAACCAGTTGTAAATGGATATGGAACATTTAACAACAATGAAGTAGTATTCTTTTCGTATACATTAAACTCCAAATTGATTAATTCATCAAAAAGTCTAGCTGAAATTCCGATATCTGCTTGAGATGTATTTTCCCAAGTTAAGTCAGGATTCGGCGTTTGAGTTGGACGTAAACCTGCTGCAGCACCATAATCCGATGCTATTCCACCACCATATAGTGCGAGTGAAGGGAAGTCACCGATGCGGTCATTACCGGCAGTTCCGTAACTAGCTGTCAATTTCAAGAAATTAATATTACTATTGCCTTTTAAGAAGGATTCATCAGAAATAATCCAACCTCCACCTACTGCCCAAAAGAAACCATAGCGATTGTTGGCTCCAAATCTGGATGAACCGTCTCTACGAGCACTTGCTTCCAACAAATACTTCTTTTTGTGCATGTAGTTTGCCCGCACAAACTGAGATTGTAAAGCCCAATTGGTTCCAGTCTCTGAAGCAGTTATAGGAGTGGATGCAGATCCAACATTAGGAAGTTTGTCACTGGCAAATCCACTACCCTCTACTAATACACTTCTAAAATCAGAAGTTTCAAAACTGTAACCCGCAAGAACATTAAAATCATTTTGACCTATTGCAAAGTTGTAATTTAATGTACTGGTATTAAGCCACTTATTATCGCTATCTAGGTTTCTGTAACCATAACCACCTGGATTTATTAGATTCACAGAACGATACTTGGCGTCTGTTTCATAATTGTCCATACCAAAATCAGTACGGAAATTAAGCCCCTTAGCTAATTTGGCGTCTGCGTATACATTTCCAACCAAACGTTTGCTGCCAAATTTATTAATATTCAATTCCTCAATAGCAAGCACATTTTGGATAAATCCAGTATTCACGTAATTCCCATTGGCGTCTCTTGGCAAAACATAAGGAAGTTGTAGGTATGATGAAGTTAAAGGGGCGAATGTATTATTTTCTGCCCCTATCCTATCCATATTAATATTTGAAATAGACAAATTGGTTCCAATGGTTAACCAGTCGTTCGCTTTATGATTAAAGTTGAATCGACCTGAGTAACGATCATAGTCATTTCCAATAGTAAATCCTGATTCACGCTGGAAATTACCGCCCACATAATAAGTCGTGCGCTCATTTCCTCCATCGGCAGAAAGGG
>CAYUZA010000091.1:0-10432 GCA_964449535.1 uncultured Saprospiraceae bacterium | reverse complement strand
AAATGGAGACCTGCATTTGCAAGTCTCCATCTAAATTTCATTAAGGTATACTTATTCTCCTTTGTCTTCTTCAGTAGCTTCAGAAGTTGCTTCGCTTCCATCTTCTGAGGATTCTTCAGTAGATTCAGCGACTGCTTCTGGAGCTTCTTCTACTGCTGCCGTTTCTGTTGTTGCCTCTGCAGCAGAGTCGACAACTTCTTCAGCTTCAGGTGCTGGTTCAGCCGCAGGAGCTGGGACTACCACTTCCACTTTTTTAGTTTGTCCGAAGATAGCTTGGCGTTTAGCTTCTTGTTCAGCTTTCGATTGTTCTACGCGAGCGGCGATACGGCCTTCTTTGTTGTTTATCCAATCTTGTAAAGCTGCTTCAGCTTGTTCAAGGGACATAGCGCCTTTTTTGACACCTCTCATCAAGTGCTTGCGCATTAACACTCCTTTGAACCTAAGAATTGCTCTAACGGTATCCGTAGGCTGTGCGCCCATAGTTAACCATTCATAAGCCCGGTCGCGATCGATTTCGATGGTTGCGGGTTTGGTCATAGGGTTATAAAAACCCAGACGTTCGATGTACTTGCCATCTCTTGGGGAGCGAGCATCAGCGATCACTATGTGATAGTAGGGGGCTTGTTTTCTTCCCTTGCGCTGCAATCTCATTTTAACTGCCATAAAAATGTTTGTTTTTAATTAAACCATACCCGCTTACTTTCATCAAGAAACTACGGGCTTTTTAGCGAGGCGCAAAGGTACGACCCTCTGATTTATTTTTAAAACAAATTGCAAAAATACTTGCCTAAAATTCATGTGATAAAGTGATATTTGTCAAACAAGAAGTTAGTTATGGCCAAAATATATCCATTCGCCATTAAAGATCTGGAGCTGGTTCCGTTGAATCAGGCCGTGGTGAGTGCTGCCGATTTGTCGGTATGTCGCGGATATGGGGTGTTTGATTATTTTGAGGTTAGGAGTAGCGTGGCATTGTTTTTACCCCATTATTTGGAGCGCTTTCGTCGCTCAGCCGTCGGCTTGGGTCTTAAATTGTCATATAATGATAATCAGATATTGAAGGCAATAGACATGCTGATCCGTTCCAACAACACGTCCAGTTGTGGGATTAGAATGTTGCTGACAGGTGGATTTTCCGAAAGTTCTTATCAGGTTGAAAATCCGGTTTTTTTCATGATCGCGTATGAATCTCCTGCCTATCACCCGGATATTTTTAAAAATGGCGTCCGTTTGATGACGCAGCCTTTTTTGCGTGTATTTCCGGCTATAAAGTCCATCAACTATTTACATGGCCTATATATGCAGCAGGAGTTGAAAATTAAAGGATTCGACTATTTACTCTACCATTTTGAAGGAAAGGTACTGGAGTCAGACCGATCCAATTTCTTTTTATTGGATCAGGACAATATTTTGTACACAGCAGAAGACCAGGTATTGCACGGTATCACCCGAAAAATAGTATTGGAGATTGCGAATGAATGTGGCATCGAGGTTCGATTGCAAGCGCCTACACTTGCCCAATTGCGACAGGCAAAATCCTGCTTTTTGACTAATACCACGGCCAAATTACTGCCTGTTAGTCAGGTAGATGACTATTTAATGCCGGAATGTCCGGGGGAAGTGTTTGGGCGATTGAGGGAGTGTTTTATGAATAAAATCCAGAATGAAATTTACTCATTTATAGGTTAGTTTAATTTCTTTTGATTGTTTTGAAATGGAATATATGCTACAGTTGCCTGCTCAGAACATTAAATAGACACACTCATTTCCTTCAATCAATTCTCTCTTTTAGCATTGCCTTATATCGCTCATCCAGCACTGCATTGTCGATTGACAGGCAACGGATTTTCTTGTAAAGTGCGTGAGCCGGATTAAGAAGATAATTGTATTCACCGCAAACCAATACACTGGGTACACGAAGTGCAAGCGTATCTTCTTTCATAAAATGATGTTCAGTAATTGACCATAATTCTGTCTGGTTGTACAAATGCAAGTTTTTTGGCAGACTGCCAGTCGGTAGTTCTACAACGAATTCATTAGGAACATCCAATACTGCATAACTATATGGCAGTTGCATAGCACTAATGGAGGAAAAATGCACCAACAATTCCAATAGAGCCAACGAGCGTGCTTGACTGGTATACAATACCGCTAAGCCAGGTCGATTCCACCTGCCTCCATACAGCCTCGCGCCTTCCCCTGAAAAGTCTTCAATATAGGTGTCCCTGGCTATTCTGTAGACTAACATTAGGCAAAAATACCATGCTCAATCCGCCCAAGCAATTGGTGTACTATCTCAAAACCAAACGGAGTGTCCAAATAGGATAGGGGAGTAAAACCTTGTAGTGCAGGTATGGGCTTGCGAAGCCAACCACCGAATGCGGAGCAGGTACCAAAAACCCGAACCCCATGCTGCTCTAATCTAGCAAGATGTATCGCCTTCGAGGATAAATCGACATCTAATATTTTGTCAGCCTCCCAACGCTGAATAGTGCGAACAGATATGTGCAAAATATCTGCGAGCTCTTGCATGCTTAGGCCCAAATGCTCAGCCACTGCAATGAGGTAACTGGATGAAACCCCCCTACGGGCAAAACCAACGGTTTCAGGACGAAGTGGGTCTTGCTCAACTTTTAAATAAGCAGCCACTGGCTCTTCAACGGTTTTTGTAGCTGATTTTTCTTTGTGATACCCCTCCATCTTTTCTGTCATTTGCCACAAATATACAGACAAATGTCATTTATTTACTATTTCCCTTTCGTTTTTTTAATGTTATTTTGCTATTATCGTTTTACTTGCTGTTAAGATGTATTTGTTAGGGTTTGCCCTGGCTTGGTTTGAAATTATACCACATTTATTTTAGTAAAAGGTTAAAGCAATGCAGGTATGGTAGCTGATTTTCGGCAAAATTTACTTCATAGCAAAGTTAGGATTATCAGTATTTGAGTTCTCTCTTTAGATGCTATTCAGTTCGATTTAAATATTTTAAAATGAACATATAGCCTCATATTTGTAATTAACCGATTTGCTGCCTTAGTTTTGTGGTTAGATTTCATTTTTAAATGTCAAAATAATAGCATGAAAAATATTACGGTTATAGGTGCAGGTACTATGGGCAACGGTATTGCCCATGTTTTTGCCATGCAAGGTTTTCAGGTTCAGATTGTAGATATTGCAGAGACAGCACTGCAGAAAGCCATTCAAACTATTGACAAAAATCTGGACCGGATGGTGCAAAAAGGTAGTATTGATAGCGCTCAAAAAGAGGCAACCTTAGGTCGTCTTAAAATCAGTACTTCATTGGAAAATGCATGTAAAGACGCCGATCTCATCGTGGAAGCTGCTACGGAAAGAGTGGAGCTTAAACTGGATATTTTCCGCCAAATGGATCAATTTGCTCCCCTGCATACCATATTGGCCACCAATACTTCTTCTATCAGCATCACCCAAATAGCTTCAGTCACTTCAAGACCGGATAAAGTGATTGGTATGCATTTTATGAATCCGGTTCCGGTCATGAAGCTTGTTGAAGTCATCCGTGGATATTCCACCTCCGATATAGTGTTAAATACTATTATGGACATGAGTCGACAACTTGGCAAAATACCAGTTGAGGTCAATGACTATCCAGGTTTTGTTGCCAATCGAATTTTAATGCCTATGATAAATGAGGCAATAATTACCCTCTACGAAGGTGTAGCGGGGGTAGAAGAAATTGATACCGTGATGAAACTGGGCATGGCCCATCCTATGGGTCCTCTGCAATTAGCCGACTTCATTGGACTTGACGTATGTTTATCCATTTTACGCGTCCTTCATGACGGATTTGGAAATCCCAAATACGCCCCGTGCCCTCTTCTTGTTAACATGGTAATGGCAGGAAAACTTGGCGCAAAAAGTGGTGAAGGATTCTACGCATATACCCCAGGTAGTAAGGACTTAGTGGTGGCACAAGGCTTCGCAAAATAAAAGCAACAGCTATCAGGATAGTCACCATAATCGTTTTTCTTTTTAGGTGCACGGATTTATTGCTTGTTTAGTCTCCAGACATTCATTGCATGATTTACGTGTATTTGCATCCTTTGCACGCTTTGCGCGAAAAAAGCAGACGGCAAAATACTTAGTTATGAAAGCTGTATGTAATCAAGTTGGATTAAGACCCAATTATTTGGTTTACACTTAGTTTCATTCTTAGCGCCCTTTGCGTAAAAAAAACAGGCGACAAAATAACTAGTTATGAAAGCTGAAAGCAATCAAGTTGGATAAAGACCTTTAAGGATATCAATTTATTAATAAGTTAAAGTTGACTTTATATTTTAGAGTACTTTTCCTTTATATACATCGGCTAATAAATAATACATATATTTGCAATTGCAATATGTTTGAATGGATAAAACAAATTTTTGTTTTGGTCTAAAATAAATGGTAGCAGCAATTAATGGAAAGTAGCCTATGAAACAATACCTGGATCTATTAAGGCACATTACAGAACATGGTGTAAAGAAATCCGATCGAACCGGTACTGGCACAATCAGTGTATTTGGATATCAAATGAGAATGAACTTACAAGAGGGATTTCCCATACTGACTACCAAAAAATTACATCTGAAATCAATTATTTATGAATTGCTCTGGTTTTTGAAGGGAGATACAAATATTCGGTATCTTCAAGATAATGGTGTGCGTATATGGAATGAGTGGGCTGATGAGCACGGTGACCTAGGTCCTGTCTATGGTAAACAATGGCGTAGCTGGGTAGGACCAGACGGGCGAGTTGTTGATCAGATATCTGACCTTATTCATACCCTAAAAACCAATCCTGACAGTCGACGTATGATTGTTAATGCGTGGAATGTTGGGGAGTTGCATCAAATGGCCTTAACACCTTGCCATTGTTTGTTTCAATTTTATGTAGCAGAAGGCAGACTTTCCTGCCAATTGTACCAACGATCTGCAGATGTTTTTTTGGGAGTACCTTTTAATATCGCTTCTTATGCACTACTCACCCATATGATTGCACAAGTGTGCAATTTACAACCAGGAGATTTTATCCATACTTTCGGAGATGTACATCTATATTTAAATCATCAAGAACAAGCTGAACTTCAATTGACACGCACTCCGCATCCACTCCCAAAATTATGGATAAACCCCGAAGTAAAGGATATCTTTGGCTTTCAGTATGAGGATTTTAGGCTCTTAGACTATCTCGCTCACCCACATATTAAGGCAGACGTATCGGTATAATTGGTATTATTTATAATTATTCTAAATAAGTATCTAATGGGTTTTATTTTGTTCAAATGTGGTGGCAGATATTATTTTTGCCGACGATTTGATGACAATAGAAACGTCGTTAAACACTTAAGGAAATATAAAAATCAACGGATATATTATGTTGAAATTTACTAGATTGATTTTCATTGTTTTAGCAGGATTGATGTCATTCAATGCTCAGCTGATGGCCGAGCCGACTGATGCTGAAGGAAAAGAACTCTTCAGAAATCTTTGTGCAAGTTGCCACAATCGTAATATGAAAGATAAGCTGACTGGGCCAGCTTTGGGTCCTTCCGCAGCTAATTGGGCAGACTATCCACGTGAGGATTTGTACAATTGGATCCGCAACAGCCAAGCTATGATAGCTAGCGGTCATCCAAGGGCTACACAATTATGGAGTGAATGGAAGCCTACCGTTATGACGGCATTTCCAAATTTGACGGACGAACAGATTGAGTCCATACTGCTATATATTAATAATGTATATACGGGTGCCGGTCAAGCTCCCAAGGGTGATGGTGTGGTTGCCACTGCAGTAGAAGCACCCGCTCCGAACAACACCATCTATTATATATTATTTGGCGTTCTTCTTTTATTGTCCGCTTTCTTAGCCAATATAGTCTATAATTTAAATTATATGGCTCGCCGTCAGGCGGGTGAGGAGCTTCCTCCTCGTAAAACGGTATGGCAGGTTCTCACTAGTAAAGGTGTTGTTGCTTTTGTTGTTTTTGCATTGGTTGTATTGGGCGGTTACACCACGGTGAACAATGCCATTTCTCTAGGTCGTCAACAGGGGTATGCTCCAGAACAGCCTATAAAGTTTTCCCACGCGACGCACGCAGGTTTACACAAAATTGATTGTCAGTATTGTCATGATGGAGCCAGGAGGTCAAAGCATTCTATCATTCCAGCAGCCAATACTTGTATGAATTGTCATAAAGCTATAAAGGTTGGTAGCCAGTATGGCACAGCAGAGATCAGTAAGATATTTGCTTCTATTGGTTTTGATCCAAGTCAGGACAAGTATATAGAGAATTATGAATCACTCTCCGAGGAGGAAATTGAAAAAATTTACAAAAAATGGATTGGTGACTCATATGTGGCTGAAAATGGAAGTTTAGATGCCAAGGGTGAATCGGTGATTGAACAACAATGGGCAGACATCAAATCATCTTTGACAAATGAAATCAAGAAAACAATCCCAGGTCCAATCGAGTGGGTGCGTATCCACAATCTACCTGATCACGCATACTTCAACCACGCCCAGCATGTTACTGTAGGTAAAGTTGAATGTCAGACTTGTCATGGAAAAGTAGAGGAAATGGAAGTGGTCAAACAATATTCTCCATTATCCATGGGCTGGTGTATCAATTGCCATCGTCAAACTGAAGTAAAGTTTGGAGACAACGAATATTATAAGAATTATCAAAAATACCATGAGGAAATCAAATCTGGTAAGCGCTCTAAAGTGACCGTAGAGGAAATAGGAGGCTTGGAGTGTCAGAAATGTCACTATTAATAAGGAATTTTTGATTTTTTACAACTATAACATTAGGACGACTTAATAAATCTCATTTCATGAAGGATCATAATAAGGTGTGGATTAGCTCAGAGGATCTTGAAGGGTCAGAGCAGCTCAGACAACAATCTCAGGAAGAGTTTTACAACTTGCCTATTCTCAATGAGATATCATCAGAATCTGCTCAGGAAGATTCAGGACTTTCTGCAAATCGTCGGGATTTTCTTAAATATTTAGGATTCAGCCTGGGTGCTGCAACTATTGCAGCTGCTTGCGAAACACCGATTAGAAAAGCAATTCCTTATGTGGTTAAGCCCGATGCGATTGTACCAGGAATAGCCAATTATTATGCTTCCTCTATAGTTAGAGGGGGAGAGTGGGTACCTGTATTGGTAAAAACAAGGGAGGGGCGCCCAATCAAAATAGAAGGTAACACTTTAAGCACTGCAACCCGTGGTGGAACTAGTGCTCGTGCTCAAGCTGCTGTTCTGGATTTGTATGATACTGCCAGACTAAGGCATCCGGGTAAGATTTCTGAGAACGGTATAGAAGAAATGTCTTGGGACGCTGTAGACCAGGAAATAGTTGCGGGTTTAAAATCCTCAACAAATATTCGAATCCTTTCAAATACAGAAATAAGCCCATCAGCAAAAGCAGCATTAGCTGATTTTACTGCTGCTTTTTCTTCATCTCGAGTAGTGACTTACGATGCTATCTCTTCATCTGCAATACTTGCTGCCAATGAAGCTAATTTTGGTGTTCGTGCAATTCCTTCATACAGATTTGACAAGGCCAATGTAATCGTATCATTCGGTGCTGATTTCCTAGGAACATGGATTTCTCCGGTAGAGTATGCAACACAGTTCGCAGCAGGTAGAAAGGTTAAAACCTCAGTCGGCGCTAAAATGAATCGGATGATAGCAGTTGAATCCATGATGTCAGTTACAGGATCCAATGCCGACCATCGAATATTAATTGCTCCTAGTGAGCAAGGCCTCGCTATAGCTTTCTTATACAATCAAATTGCGACCTTAAAAGGTGGAAGTTCCGTAGCTGTAAATGGTACGTTTAGCAACCCTAAAGCAGAAAAGGCGCTTATGGCAGTTGCGAAAGACTTAGCAGGAGCGGGTTCCAGTTTAATAGTCAGTAATTCTAATGTAACTGCAGAGCAAATACTCATAAATAACATAAACCAATTATTGGGCAACTACGGCAGCACCCTTGATATTAGCAACGTTTCTTATCAAAAGCAAGGTTCTGATAAAGCCTTGTTGGACTTGATGAATGAAATGAATTCGGGAAGTGTTGATGCTCTCTTGATTGTTGGAGATGCTAATCCGGTTTATGATATCCCAGAAGGTTCTCAATTCAAGGATGCAATGGCTAAGGTTAAGCTCAAAGTAAGCTTTTCAGGAATGCCAAATGAAACATTAGTACATTGCAGCTTTTCATGTCCTACCCATCACACTCTAGAATCATGGGGTGATGTTCAGCCCAAGAAGAACACTTATGGTCTCATCCAACCCACCATAGCGCCATTATTCAAAACCCGTCAATATGAATTGTCATTATTAACATGGGCAGACAAAGTTAGTGGTTTGAACACTGGTGCTGATGATCCATATTATACTTATGTGCGTAAAGTTTGGAGAGAGACGGCGTTCGGACGTCAGCGCAAATTTTCAACTTTTGCTGCTTTTTGGGATTCTGTGTTGCACGATGGCGTGTTTGAAATAGAAGCAGATGGTTCAGCGACGCCAACTTTCAATTCAGCACTTGATAAAGTAAATGGAAACATCAGCGTACCGGTTTCAGCTGAGCTTCAGTTAGCAGTATATGAAAAAATAGGAGCTGGTGCAGGTCAGTATGCCAATAATCCTTGGTTGCAAGAGTTACCAGATCCAATTACCCGAATAGTTTGGGATAATTATTTGTGTATTCCAGTGAAATGGGATGGGCGCAGTAAATTCCAATACCTCAACAATCTTAATAATGATGGTGATATCACTGATTTAAGTATTGGTGAGACTTCAATTCAGATTCCGGTTGTACGCCAGTTTGGTTTATTGCAAAATACGGTAGCTATAGCGCTAGGATATGGTCGTGAAGTTGGTGGAAAAGCGGCTACAGGTGTTGGTAAAAACGCATTTTCATTATTGAAGCGCAACAGTGAAGGCAATATCCAGTATTTCCTTCCATCGGTAACCGTTTCAGGAAAAGTTGGGAATGACAAGCATTTTGCTTCTGTTCAGCATCACCATACGCTTGGTGTCAAAGGCTTAGATGAAACAACCAAAGAAATAATTAATGTAGATGAGAAGGCCGTTATGACTCTTGGGACGGGTTTCCAGGGTGGATTGACCAAGCGTTCTATATTGAGATCTGCTGACTTGGCCAGCTTAAATGATTCATTGGATCATCTTAAACATGAACGTGAGCATCATCAGAAGCTTAATTCATACACTCTATATCCAGGACATGATGAAGCGTATAAGGCTGGTCATCATTGGGGTATGGCTATTGATTTATCCAGTTGCATTGGTTGTGGAGCATGTCAGGTCGCATGCACAGCTGAAAATAATGTTCCTGTTGTAGGTAAAAAAGAGGTGAGTCGTCACCATGAAATGACTTGGCTAAGGATCGATAGATATTATTATGGGGATGTAGAAAATCCACAAGTATTCTACCAGCCGATGATGTGTCAGCATTGTGACAATGCTCCTTGTGAAAATGTTTGTCCGGTAGCTGCCACACCACATAGCTCAGAAGGTCTTAATCAGATGACCTATAATCGCTGTGTGGGTACAAGATATTGCGCCAACAACTGTCCTTACAAAGTAAGAAGGTTCAACTGGTATGACTATACTACAGCTGATCTATTCCCATCTAATGAAAATGACCCATTCCAGGAGGAAGTTCCGTTCTACGCTGATAATTTGACTAGAATGGTATTGAATCCGGATGTTACTGTTCGTTCAAGGGGAGTTATAGAAAAATGCTCTTTCTGTGTGCAGCGTATTCAAGAAGGCAAGTTAAAGGCAAAAGTAGAAGGAAGGATGCTGGTGGATGGCGATGTGCAATCTGCATGTATGACCGCTTGTCCTACTGGAGCTATAGTTTTTGGTGACATGAATGATCCGGAAAGTAAAGTGAGTAAAATGCTTGCTTTACCAACCAATTATTATGTTTTGGAAGAAGTAAATACGCAGTCTTCTGTAGGGTATCAGATACGCATCAGTAACCGCAACCAGGAGATTGATTCAATTGAAGCTTAAATAATCATTACGTTAAATTAAAGATATGGGCGCAGTAGTTTCTACCGTTAGAGAGCCACTAATTACAGGAGGAAAATCTTACCATCAGATTACGGAAGATATTTGTTCTCCAACGGAAAAAGCACCTAGCAGAGAATGGGTCATGGGTTTCATGGCAGCCTCAGGTTTTCTAACCTTGGGTATTTTCTGCATTTTATGGACCATCTACTTTGGTATAGGTTCGTGGAACCTTAACCGTACCATTGGTTGGGGTTGGGATATCACAAACTTTGTTTGGTGGATTGGTATTGGTCATGCGGGCACACTCATTTCCGCTATTCTTTTGTTGTTCCGTCAGCGTTGGAGAACTGGTGTAAACCGT
>CAYUZA010000090.1:7993-10511 GCA_964449535.1 uncultured Saprospiraceae bacterium | reverse complement strand
GCGTTTTTTAAGTGCGGGTCCAAATTTATACAAGATGGCTATGAGGGCGTATAATAAAGAAAAAGCAAATAACCATTTAAATGTTGTGAAGACGTATTGTGAAAAAATATCTAATTCAATTTTTTCAAAAAGCCAACTTAAAATTAAGTTGCCGGCAATGATTAATGAACTTGAAACAAGCAGTAATAGTATTAATAAAAAGGTTAATTGAAGTGCGATCAGGCGTTTTTTCCAATATGGACGATGAATAAAAGTGGTAGAATAACTTTTTTCAAATCCATCTATCAACGACATCATTCCATTTGATGAGAATATTAAGGCTAGCAATACACCAACAGACAACAAACTTCCTCGAGGATTATGGGCGAGATCAGAAAATGTATTAAATAAAAAATCCCTAGCAGTTTCTGGTAAAATATTGTCACCCAATTGGTTTATAAAATCTTCAAAAGTGATTACGGGAATGGTAGAAAAAACGGCGACAATAAAAATCAGAGCAGGAAATAATGCGAGGAACAAGTTAAAGGAAATGGCATTAGTGCGCATTATTATATCGTCGCGTTTTCTTTCTCTATTTAAAAATAAAATAATGTCAAAAACAGGTATTCCATGAAATCCAATGAAAGAGGTTGATTGAGACCACCTGATGGCATTTCTAACCCAATCATGTCGCAACCACCAGAAAAGGCTTTGAAACTGCTGCTTAATCTTCAAAATATGGTTTTAATTTTTCTACCAATAGAGTAGGGGCAGGAAGCCTTTTGCCACTATCAACGGCTATAAAACAAAGTTTTACTTCTGCTGTATTTATAAGTTCTTTTTTTGAATTAAATATTTCTGTATGAAATATAATAGATTGTTCTGGTAACTTACGAATCATAGATTGTATCTCTAATAAATCATCGTAATAGGCAGGGCGAATATATCTAACTTGTAATGACATAACCGGCATGGCTATTTTCCATTCATCTTCCATTTCTTGATAAGTGATTCCGAGCGATCTCATTGCTTCAACCCTTCCAATTTCATAATACACAGCATATCTTCCATAATAGAGATAACCCATCTTATCTGTTTCTGCATAACGGACCCGAGAATGGAATGTATGTGAAAACATAACTGTAATTGGATCAATTTCGATATATAGGACAGGTCATACAATGTGTTCCGCCCCTTGCTCTAGACAGCTCGTTTGAATGAATCGTAATCAAAGTATTCTCCAAGGTATCCAGATTTATCTGACCTTTCTTATGCTTTTTAAGAAACTCTTCCGCATGCATGATTTGGTAACCGAGTTTTTTGAATGCTTTTTCTGTTTGTGGATTACGGTCATAGGCCAATGCCACTCCCGGTTTTAGCGCCACGAGATTACAGCCGTCTGTCCATTGCTCTCTTTCTTGATAAGGTGATTCGCCATTGCCAGCATAGATAAATTGCATATTGGCATTCACTTCTGATAGGATAAAATCCATGATGGAAGTATATACTTTCGTTGTCCCGTTTGCCCTATATACATGTACATTAGAACTAAAGCCGTCACAAACTATAGGTTTAAAAACTACCATATGATTGTGATTTACACGAGTGAAAACGGTATCGATGTGCATAAATGACCTATCATGCGGAATATTCACCTGAACCACGTTACGGACAATATTTTTTTCAAATAACTTATCTTTCAAAGAGTGGATGGCATGTTCTGTGGTTCGCTCACTGCATCCGATAAGCAGATAATCCTGATCAATCATCATCATGTCTCCTCCTTCTATAGATACAATTTCTCCCCTTTTTGATGGAGGAAAAAGCTCAACGCGATTTAGGTTAATGATTTTGCCTTCATTTTGCAAATCAGCAAACATTGGATGTGCCCAAAATATAAACCGCGTAAGGATATTTTCCCTGTGTCTAGCTTCCTTGGCAGCCTTAGTGATGACCACGTGATCATTCACAACGACCGCAATGTCCCTGGTAAAGATGAAGTTAGGAATTGGATCAAAAAAAATACAATCGTCTTCCTTGTAATAACCAGTAATTAGTAAATCTCTGAGCGTTGGATTATCCAACCCAAGTAATATATCTGTATAGGAATTTGGTAATTCCTCATAATCTATAATTAACCTTATAAGCTCATCTTTTTTGTCAGGGGATGCTATGAGTGCTTCAAGCAACAGGTTTTCGATGTAAATTACATTTTCGTCCCCAATACATGCCTTTATGACTGATGTAAATACATCATGTTCTTGCTGCATATGAGGCAGGTGAACAATGTCGTCAAATAATAGCTCTACGGATTCTTTGGGACTTATCCTAGCAATTCCCTCGTCTGGCCGATGTACTATTACTCGTTGTAGTCGATTGATTTCTGAATTTACGAAAATATTATGCGTATCCATAAATGGCTTTTACATGAGCAAACCTACGTTATTTTTTCTTAATTTAAGACTATTTTGAGAGGAATGATATTGAGATATAGCGAAAATCATCTTTGTTTTTTCCTTTAAATAAATCAAATATGGGC
>CAYUZA010000090.1:7652-7983 GCA_964449535.1 uncultured Saprospiraceae bacterium | reverse complement strand
CTTTTATAATCCCCACTCTTTTGTTAATAATTGCAGTCCTTCAGATGCACTCAGAGCAAGAACTTTTGCGTTTTTTCTACCATCAAGATACTGAGGTTTAGGGTCTATATAAGCAAAAGGTATATGGTTGGGTGCTACCATATAGAGTCCAGCAGCAGGGTAAACTTGTAGTGATGTCCCTATAATAACAAGTCGATCTGCCTTTTCAACTATGGCGGCTGCTTCTTCCATTGCAGGAACCTCTTCCCCAAACCATACAATATGAGGCCTTAATTGGCTCTTTTTCTCACACAAATCACCAAGGAAAATATCATCTTCACACGAGTAAATA
>CAYUZA010000090.1:0-7642 GCA_964449535.1 uncultured Saprospiraceae bacterium | reverse complement strand
TTGCGGATCAGCTGAACTTCTCACTTTCCGAAGCTCTCCATGCAGGTGCAACACATTTTTGGAGCCAGCTCGTTCATGCAAATCATCTACATTTTGAGTAATAATAATTACTTCACTACTTTTTTGCCAGGAGGCTATCACTTTATGACCTACATTTGGCTCCACTTCTTTCAACTGTCGGCGTCTTTTATTATAAAAATCTAAAACCAAGGTTGGATTTTTTTTCCATGCATCGATGGTTGCGACATCCTCAATTTTATATTTCTCCCATAGACCTTCTTGATCTCTGAATGTGGATATTCCGCTCTCTGCACTCATGCCGGCTCCAGTTAAAACTACAATTTTCATTTTTACGATTTTTTGGTTAGGTGCAAAAAAGCATCCGATACCCCAAATGCTACTTCAGAAGCCATTATGGAGCGGTGATACCTATGTTTACACAATATATCAGCGGATAGTCCATGTATATATACTCCAATTAATGCTGCTAATTCGCTCGAATAACCTTGAGCGAGGAGTCCTGTAATCATACCTGCCAGTACATCGCCTGTGCCAGCTTTAGCTAATGCAGAATTACCTGTAGGATTAAACAAAACAGTTCCATCCGGTAATATTATTTTGGTATACTTACCTTTTAGTACAATGGTTATTCTTAACCTGATTGCGCATGATTTAGCTTTTTCCAATCGTTTGTCTGACGTATTGGTAGTGTCTCCAGTATATTGGTCAAATTCTCCCTCATGTGGTGTCCAAATTATCAACTTGGGGAAAGAGATATGGCGTTGCTCAAGCAGTAATAATCCATTACCATCTATGACCCATGGGATCTCTTTGCCCGCTTCTATCAACCCAGAAAGGGACATAGTATCCCATTCTACTGAATCAATTCCCGATCCAAAAAGTACTGCCTTAGTTTTAGTTAAATCAATTTTTTGGGTGATTGCTGTTGGTATGACTTCTGGCATTTGTGCCAACCAATTTAAAACTATGTTATCTGTGTAAGTTACACTCACGAGTCCTGCTCCAACAGAATAGCATCCCTTTGCTGCTAAAACGGCTGCACCGGGGTATTTCTTACTTCCAACTATCAATTGTGCTTTACCAAAAGTGTATTTATGACCAAATTGCTTCTTTTGATGTAATAATGCTGATATTGATTGCTCGTTCAAAAAATATTCTTTCGTTTCCACTCTATAATGATCGGATAATCCTATTTTCAATACTTGAACACGGCCTGTATATTTTTCATTTTCAGACCATAAAAAGGCTTTTTTAAGTAATCCAAAAGTAAAAGTAATGTCTGCTGACAATACAGCCCCATTAAAACGTACCTCATCTGCGCCTAAACCACTAGGAATATCAATAGCTATAACTTTTTTCCATGGAAGCTTATTTAACAAATTTATTCGCCCAAACATATCTTCTCTTATTGGGGACTTAAATCCTGTACCTAATAATCCATCAATTAGTATGCTACCTTCATTGATTAAAGTTGTTGAAAAATCTTCCCAATAAATTATTTGCAGAGATGATACTTTTGGTAGTCGGTTGAAATTAATTTCATAATCTATTGAAACAGATTGGCTTTCTGGATTAATACAAATAAGTTGAATAGCAGAGTAATCGTTGTATATAAGATTCCGAGCAATCCCAAGAGCGTCTCCACCATTGTTGCCGGGGCCTGCAATTATGGTAATGGGTTGTTGAATATTGGGGAATTCATGTTTAAAAGCGCTTGTAAAAGAGACACATGCTTGTTCCATCAAATCAATAGATTCCAATCTTTCATTTTCTAAGGTATAGCGATCCCATTCAGCGAATTGATGGCCATTCAATACGCAAGTTCCTTTTTCGAAAATATGTGCAAAAGGTTGTTCCATAGCTTTATTAATGCACTCTATCTCCTCGAATTTCAAGATTAGTCATAACCTCAGCTTCAAAGTCTAAATATTCCTGCCACCTTTTTTTTACTTTTTCCTCTCCTGCATATTTTTTCGCCAAATCGATAAACAAACGATAATGACCGGCCTCAGAGACCATAAAATGGTGATAAAACTTGCGCAAGTCCTCTTCTTCCAAATGAAGTGAAAGTGTGCGAAAGCGTTCACAACTTCTTGCTTCAATCAACGCACAAACCAATAATCGTTCCAATAAATTTTCATCCCTAGTCCCCCCCTTTTTTTGAAAGGATAATAGTTTATTGACATATTCATCTTTTCGTTGCCTTCCTAATTTTAATTTTCGTTTTTTTAATTCATTCAAAACCAGACGAAAATGCCCCCATTCTTCAGTTACAATAGGACTTAGCTCTTCTACCATTTCTTCTTTTTCAGGATATGCTTGGATTAGGGAAATGCATGAGGTTGCGGCCTTCTGCTCGCAATATGCATGGTCAGTCAGGATTTCTTCAAGTGTTTTTTCGGCAAGATTTGCCCAACGGGGATCAGTAGGTAATTTTAAACCCAACATATCTGTATTTTTTATGCTTTTGTAATTATATGCATTTATTTAGTGAATTAAAGTAGCTCAAAATTAAAATACGAATTAAACTTATATGAACAGGTATTACAAATTTCAATTATTTCGGCAAAAGATTCCGTATTTTAGCCATTTAAAACTAACATTCGCATAGCAATACTTGCAAAATGCCTATAATCGACGCCTTAGATATTTTAATTTTTGCAGCATGTCTCTTTGTTCTTTATAAATTGATAAGGGGAACAGTTGCTTTTTATATCGCAATTGGACTAGGATTGCTCTACCTGCTTAGTCTTATTTTCCAATTGTTATCTATGAATTTAATGGGTACACTGACCAATAGGTTCTCAGCGTTAGGTTTTATATTATTGATTATTGTATTTCAACCTGAAATAAGAAGATTTTTATTGCTTTTGGGATCTAATATATTACGCGGTCAAAATAATTTTCTTACCCGAGTTCTCAAAATTGATCTATCCCAATCGGGCTTAGAAGAAAAAACCGCAAGACAAGCAGTAATAGGAGCCATATCAGCATTGGCTGAACGAAAAACGGGTGCCTTAATAGTTTTTGCTGACGAAGAGCAACTCTCGGCATTTAAAGAAACGGGTATTCGTATCGATGCAACCATCTCCCAAATGTTAATTGAAAGTATCTTTCAAAAGAAAAGTCCTCTTCACGATGGTGCTGTATTAATAGTAAACAAGCGTATACATTCAGCCAGTTGTATATTACCACTCTCATATGACCCTTCATTGCCTTTAAAATTCGGTTTACGTCATAGAGCTGCCATCGGAGTATGCGAAACAGCCGATGTTTTTTCGATTGTTGTTTCGGAAGAATCTGGTAACATTACCTATTTTACAAGAGGTAAGATGATCGAACTGAATACTGTTTCAGAGATTGATTCCATACTTAGGAAACACGGATTTTAAATTGAAATAATGGATTTCAATATAGATATTATATCCGAAATAGATCTAGAAGTACTACATGCCAAGTCTATTTCCACATTGCTTGAGATGTGCTTTGAATTATATCCTATAGGGCAGATTCATATACATCAAATTCCTCATGTTAGGGTTTTGGGCTATTATCAGAATAATCTCATTTGTCATGCTGCATTGCACTTTCGAAAAATTAGTATCGATTCAAATCCAACTGATATTATCGGAATAGGTGACTTCTGTGTTCATCCAAGCCATCGGAATGAAGGTTTTGGTAGTAAGTTAATAGATGAAATTATATTATTTTCAAAAAAAATGCATGCCATCAGTCACATATTTTGCTTTACTACAGAGTATGATTTTTATAAGAAAAAAGGTTTCAAAATGCAATCTGCAATTTTTAAATGGATGTTATTAAGCCAAGAGGGCACAATAGGAATAGCCCATAGACGTCTTAGTAGTGGAATTATGATGTTTTCTTTAAATGGTCAATACTTTACTGATAATTGTACTATTGATCTTCAAGGACCGCCATTCTAAAAGTTGGAAATTGCCCGAAAATGTATTTTCTTTGACCAAAATTTAATGAAAAGCCCTATGGAAATTTGGACTAATTACTTACAAACCAATAAAGATCGTTTTTTAGAAGAGCTGCTTGATTTGCTAAGGATCCCTAGTGTTAGCGCTGATTCAAAACATAAAGATGACGTTCGAAAAGCTGCAGAATTTGTAGCAGATAAACTTACCCATTCGGGTGCTGAAAAAGTTGAAATCTGCGAGACAAAAGGACATCCAATAGTTTATGGGGAAAAAATAATTGATCCTTCACTTCCAACAATCCTCGTATACGGTCATTATGATGTTCAACCTCCTGATCCTTTGGATTTATGGGAAAGTCCACCATTTCAACCCGTAATCAAAAAAACGGAATTGCATCCTGAAGGTGCCATTTATGCTCGGGGTTCTTGTGACGATAAGGGTCAAATGTACATGCATATCAAAGCATTTGAAATGATGATGTCTACTGATAGTCTTCCTTGTAATGTTAAATTTATGCTGGAAGGTGAAGAGGAAGTAGGCTCGGACAACTTAGGTCATTTTGTAAAAAGTAATAAAACACGTCTCGAGGCGGATGTTGTTCTTATTTCAGATACATCAATGCTGGCAAATGATACGCCATCTATTGATGTAGGATTGAGGGGGTTGTCTTATATGGAACTCGAGATAACAGGTCCTAACAGAGATCTTCATTCCGGTGTTTATGGAGGAGCTGTAGCAAACCCTGCAAATATACTTGCGGATATCATTAGTTCTCTTCACGATGAAAACAGACACATTACTATCCCAGGTTTTTATGATGACGTTTTAGAAGTTTCATCAGCCGAGCGAGTAGCTATGGCTCAAGCTCCATTTGATGAAAATGCATTTAAAACTGATCTAGGAGTAAATGCATTACTAGGTGAGCGAGGTTTTTCGCCAGTTGAACACACTTCGATTAGGCCAATGTTAATGGAATGTGGAGTGGTTACACTGGTGAAGGTGCTAAAACGGTGCTTCCTTCAAAAGCTTATGCTAAAATTTCTATGCGATTGGTCCCAAATCAGCAATCTGATAAAATATCTCGTTTATTTGAGGAATATATAAAAAGCATTACCCCCGACTATGTTCAAGTAAAAGTATCTTATCACCATGGTGGAGAGCCTGTTCTGACCCCTGTTGATAGTATCCCATTCCAAGCTGCTTCTAAAGCCATGGAGCAAACTTTTGGTAAAAAACCTATTCCAACGCGCGGTGGTGGCAGTATTCCTATTGTAGCGCTGTTCGAAAAAGAACTTGGACTTAAGACAGTTTTGTTTGGATTTGGACTGGATTCTGATAATTTGCATTCACCCAACGAAAAATATGGCTTATTTAATTTCTATAAAGGAATTGAAACTATACCTCATTTCTATCGTTATTTTACTGAACTATCCACTCGCTAGCTATAAATTAACTCAATAATCAATGTTACGTTCTATGAAAAATTCTTTTTTTATCGCCCTGGTGGCCATTTGTGTACTCTTTTTTTCAACAAATGTTACAGCTCAAAATCAAAAACAAACTATGGATTCACTCAGTTATAGTCTTGGTCTATTAATGGCATCGAATTTGAAATCGCAAGGATTTGGAGAGATAAATTCTCAGGACCTTAGTATGGGAATGACTCATGCACTTCAAGAATCTAATCCACTTATTAGTTTAGAAGATGCAAATAAAATTGTCCAACAATATATGACTAAGCAACAGGAAAAGTTGAAGCTTGAGGGCTCTAAAGAAGGTGCTGCTTTTCTTGCTGAAAATGCTAAAAGAAAAGGGGTTACTGTTTTGCCTAGTGGTCTTCAATATGAAATAATGAAGGAGGGAACTGGAGAAAAGCCAAAAGCAACTGATAAAGTTAAAACTCATTATCACGGAACATTAATTGATGGAACAGTTTTTGATAGTTCTGTGAATAGAGGAGAACCAGCTACTTTTCCAGTTAATGGAGTAATAAAAGGTTGGGTAGATGCGTTACAAATGATGCCCGTAGGTTCGAAATGGAAGCTTTTTATTCCCTCAGATTTAGCTTATGGGGACAGAGGCGCTGGCTCTATGATTAAACCTTATAGCACCCTTATTTTCGAAGTTGAGTTGTTAGAAATCATAAAGTAATTTGCGTTTTCAGACAGTGCAATTTTGCACTTTTCATTGAATAGTTTACTTTGAATAAGCCTCATCCTTTTAAAGATGGGGCTTTTTCCATTTATTATATCATGGATTTGGGAGAATTGTTAATTTGAAATTCCAACTACGTTAAGCAAAAATGCATATATTAGGGAAGTTTCTTTATAGCGTTCATACCTTCCTGATGCCCCACTATGCCCAGCATCCATTTCAGTATACAGCAATATGGAATGACTTCCTGTGTTATGGTTTCGCAGTTTCGCTACATATTTCGCTGGTTCCCAATATTGTACTTGAGAATCGTGCCAACCTGCTGTTACTAGCATAGTTGGATATTCTTGTTGTACTATGTTATCATAGGGAGAGTAGGACTTCATATATTGATAATATACTGCCTCCTGGGGGTTACCCCACTCATCATACTCAAATGTCGTTAGTGGTATGCTATCATCCAGCATAGTCGTTACCACATCCACAAATGGTACTGAAGCTACTATGGCAGTGAATAAAGATGGTCGTAAATTTGCTATTACGCCCATAAGTAGCCCACCAGCACTTCCTCCCATAGCCATAAGAAAGTTATTTGATGTAAATCCACTTTTTACAAGAAATTCTGCACAAGAAATAAAATCCAAGAATGTGTTCATTTTGGAAAGAAGCTTCCCTTCTTCATACCAAATGCGGCCTAATTCCTGCCCCCCCCGAACATGTGCAATTACAAAAATGATACCCCTGTCTAATATGGATAATCTGTCTACGCTAAAGTATGGATCGAGGCTATATCCATAGGAGCCGTATCCATATAGCAATAGGGGAGAGGGCCCTAAATGGTTTATTTTATGTTTATGATATACCATTGTCATGGGTATATCTCTCATGTCATGCGACTTACAAACCAAACGCTTTACAGCATAATTCGTCGGGTTAAACCCACCTAATATGATTTTCTGATATATTATTTTACGTTCTTTCGTATGAACATTGAAGTCAAATTCAGATGGAGGAGTCGCAGGTGAATTATAATGCAATCGAACGGATTGGTCCCCATATTGAAAATTGTTGCCAACATGAACCATATAGGCTTCATCAGGAAAAGCTACATAATAATCTTCGCCATTATTAATTCTGATTCTGATGTTAATTAAACCATTTTTTCGCTCCTCTATAACAATAAAGTCCCTGTAACAAGATACCGATTCTAAAAGTACGTCAGTTCGTTCTGCTAGGATTTCTGTCCATTCTTGAAAGCTATCACCATTTTCTAAACAACAACAAAGTTTAAAATTTAAGGCATCTCTGTTTGTTAAAATGTAAAATAAATTCTCTTGATGAGAAATATGATACTCATGGTTATGAATACGACTTATAAATACACGGATTGATTCTGTGGGTTTGTTTGAATCAATTAACCAGGTTTCGGTTTGTGTCGTAGCCTCATTTTCAATAAAAATGTATTTGCCACTTGAGCTTCTCCTAATACTAGTTAAAAATGATTCATCAAGTTCTTCATAAAT
>CAYUZA010000089.1:0-10684 GCA_964449535.1 uncultured Saprospiraceae bacterium | reverse complement strand
TCAGCGCTGGTTGACCGTGAAGTGTTTCGAAATCGCCACTGCACCAATTGTCAAACCGTTGACATCAATGCTAAAAAGACGATGACCAAAATATTTACATTAATAATTTGCTTTGGAATTATGCAGATAACAATTGGACAAATGACAACTATAAAAGAAAAATCACTTCAAACCGTTTTAGATAAAACTGTCGACCAAATAAAAGTGTTTGGTACATCTTTTGCGGTAAAAAAAGACAATTTAACTTGGCAAGGAACATCTGGTGATTTATCGAAAGACCAACCTTATTTCATTGCAAGTACGACCAAACTTTTTACAACTGCAATAATGCTAACACTCAGAGCAGAAGGAAAAATTAGTTTTGATGACAAAATCTGTAAATACATTGATGATTACGTATTATCTGGACTACACCTTTACAGAGGGAAAGATTATTCTCAAGAACTAACCATTAGGCAATTACTTTCTCACACTTCTGGCCTTCCAGACTATTTTCAGGGAAAAGGAGCGAACGGAAAAAGTCTGGAAATGGAATTAACAGGAGGCAAAGACCAATTTTGGACTTTTGAAGAAGCGATTAAAAGAGCAAAAAATATGGCACCACTTTTTGCACCTGGCACAAAAGGAAAAGCTCACTACTCAGATACAAATTTTCAGCTTTTAGGAAAAATTATTGAGATCATAATGCAGAAACCATACTCAGAAAACTGCCAAGAATTAATTATTAAGCCACTTGGTTTGTTGAATACCTATTTATATCAAAACTCAACTGACAAAACACCAAAGACATTATATTATAAAAGTAATGAGCTGGACATACCCAAAGCAATGACCTCTTTCGTTGCAGACGGCGGAATAGTCTCAACTTCAAGCAATTTGCTAGTATTTATTGAAGCATTTTTTACTGGCAAATTATTTCCATCATCATATATTGATGAATTGCAACAATGGAACAGGATATTTTTTCCGATGAAATCCGGTATTGGTATTCATTTATTCAAACTTCCTTGGATTTTCAATCCGACAGGTGCGGTGCCCTACTTCATTGGGCATTCAGGACTTTCGGGAGCTTTAGCATTTTACAGTCCAAAAGAAAATATTTACATAGTTGGAACTGTAAATCAAGTTGCCTTTCCTGATATTTCCTTTAGGACAATGATTGAATTATCTCGTAGAATAATGAAAAAATAATAAGTATTCAAGGAAGGCGCTTTTATCCAATGAAGCAGAAAAACAAAAAAAAGTATTTTTGCTGAGATATTTATATTGTGAAATTAAAACAAAATTAAAATGCAAAAATTAATTACATGGGTAGAAATACCCGCAGTCGATTTCGACAGAGCAGTTGAGTTTTACAACTCAGTATTTAATCTTAACCTTGCAAAACAGGATTTTGGTCAAGAAAAAATGGCCTTTTTCCCAAACAATGAGGGAGCAATTAGTTTTGCACCGAATTTTAAACCGTCGAAAGATGGAGTTTTGGTAAGTTTTGCATCTCCCGATAAGGTTGAGGAGACTTTGATCAGGATTCAATCCAAAGGAGAAAGCATTGTTCAACCAAAAACAAAAATTGAAGCCGATGGTTGAGATTATTTTGCCATTTGTTCTGACTCAGAAGGCAATAAAATTGGTATTTACGGCAAATAAAATTAGATGAATTAGGAATTAACGAAATTAGTCAAGCTAACCCTATACAAGCCGCTTTGGCTTCCGGAGCATCTTTTGCAATTGGCGGTGTTTTACCTCTTTTAGTCGTCCTCTTTGCTCCAGTGGAAGGAATGGAATATTGGTTATATCTTTTTACGTTAATTTTCCTAATCATTCTGGGTGCCACATCGGCTAAAACTGGTGGTTCAAGTATTAAAAAGGCTATTTTTAGAATTACGATTTGGGGCACAATTGCCATGGTGCTTTCAGCGTTAGTTGGATATCTATTTGGTGTAAATGTTTAATTTAAATTTTATAATATGAACGGTGCACATTGGCATTTAGTGTTGAATCATTTACCAATCATTTTCCCAATTGTAGGGGTATTAGTAATGATTGCAGGCGTTATTTCAAAATCAGAAGCTGTTAAACGAACATCATTTATGATTTTTATTTTTAGTGCAGTAGCTGCCATAGCAGCAATGAGAACTGGAGAAGGAGCAGAAGAGATAGTTGAAAAAATAAATGGAGTAACAGAAAATTACATTGAAATTCACGAAGCAACAGCAGAAACATTCTCGCTGCTATCGTATATTTTAGGTGGAATTTCATTACTTGGTCTTTGGGCTAGTTTTAAGCAAAAATCTTTTTCCTCTATCGTTTCAATGATAACATTGGTTTTCGCATTTGTGGTGTTATTCTTTGCTAAACAGACTGGTACTACAGGCGGAGAAATTATACATACCGAAATCAGAAGCGGATTTATTACCCAAGATCAAAAAAATGTAAGCTCAGAAAAGGACGAAGATGATTAAAGAGGATAATGAAGAAGTGAAACCAAAAGGCTGTCGCCTGGGTTATTTACAAACAAATTAATTAAAATAAAAATTTCCAGGAACCCACGTACTGTATTGGCTGTTTTAGATAAGAGAATCGCCTCGAATAATTGGTTAAAGACCTCAGGTGCAACTGCTCGCCAACGAGGCGAAAGGGTTTTATCGGTATTGGGTTAAGTCAGAAAATATTAATTTTATTCGAAATCTGCTCAGAGAGCACTAATCGTCGAATTCCAAAACCTTACAAAGAATGGACGGCAAAAGGAAAATAGCACTCATTACAGGTGCAACTTCAGGTTTTGGAGTAGTCATTGCAAGGCATCTAGTCAAACGTGGTTACGCACTTATTGTCATGGGCCGATCAAAAGACAAACTTGACTCCCTCCTCCATCATCTAAAAGCTTTGGATGCAAATCACAGTATTGATCCCATACTTTGCGATCTTTCTTCTTTTAGATCAATAGAAAGTGCTTGTGAAACCATCAAAAAAGCACATATGCGTATTGATCTTATGGTTTTAAATGCAGGCATTTGGAACTTTAAGTACGTTGAAACAGAAGACAACATTGAAGAGATCTTACAAGTAAATTTACTTTCACCTATTCTAATTTTGAAAAATCTAAAGCAACTGCTACCCAACGATGGCAATTCAAAGGTTATATTCACCGCTTCTGGACTACATCAAGGTGCAATAAACTTCGAAGATGTCGAATTTAGAAATGCATTTTCAGGTTTTAAAGCATATCGCCAATCTAAGCTAGGACTAATATTGATAGCTCGACTTCTATCCAATAAAAAAGAGTACGCAGGAATTGCATTCTACACAGTTCATCCAGGTATGGTCAATTCTGGCCTTGGCCGTAACGCTGGGTGGTTCTCCAGATTTATTTTTAAATTATTAGGTAAAACCAAGGAAAAGGGAGCTGAGACTCATCTCTTCCTAATTGATCAACCCACTAGTGATCTGACTTCAGGTGAGTACTATTCTCATTGCAAGATTATTCGCTCGAGCTCAGAATCCTATAATATGAATAGCGCTAATAAACTTATGCAAGTTATAGATAGATATATTGAAAAACATATAATAAATAAACAAAATATTTAATTATCATATATTTATTTTATTATATTTATCTATCGGGTTAATTATGATTATGGTCATTTATACGCGTGTTATTTTAGGTTTCTTTTTCCCATCAAAGATTTATCGTAAAGTTGAAGCTGTAAATACCGGTGGCTATGTAATTCCCTTTTTTGACCATACATTATAGAAGTAATTTTGAGTAAGCTCAAGCTCATTAGGACAACTTATGATGTTGCTATGTGCCTTTTTTAAGCCTGAATGGTGCTAAAAATAACGACTGAGCCTGGGTAAATATGTAATATAATTTTTACTGTGGGTAAAAGAGGGCTTTACCTTCTAATTCTTGAATCATACTTCCAAAAGTATCTGATTACTTTAATTCAAAACGCAGTAACATAATGCAAGCAAACAAGATAGTAATATCTAATTGCACCTCGAAAAGGAATATGGTGCTAATTCATGAACAATAAAACAAAAAATAAATTAATATTAGCCCTTGTAATTAGTTTTTACCGTAAAATGAACTTTGAAAAATTCTTTAATCACGTTTGAATAAAAAGAAAAACTTACATTTGATGCAATGGAACTATTCATAATTCTTGTTCTTGTTTTGCTAAATGGCATTTTTGCAATGTCTGAACTAGCTTTAGTTTCTTCTAGAAAATTCAAATTAGAAGCATCTAGAAAGAAAGGCAATTCGGGTGCAAAAACTGCACTGGAGTTGTCAGAGAATCCCACAAAATTTCTGTCAACTGTTCAAATCGGAATTACACTTATCGGTATTTTGCTTGGCGTTTACAGCGGTAAAAATCTTACGAATGATGTTGTTGGTTTTCTTAATAAGTTTGAATTTCTTCAATCCTACTCCTCACAAATCGCCACAACCATTATTGTTATCTTTACCACATATCTTTCCATAGTTTTAGGAGAGTTGTTGCCCAAAAGAATAGGAATGACATTTCCAGAACCAATTATTTCTGCTTTGGCAAGGCCGATGAATATTTTATCTTCGATTACTTCTCCATTTGTCTGGTTGCTCACATTTTCAAATAATTTTATCCTCAACATTTTAGGGATAAAAAGTCAAACTGACAATGCTATTTCAGAAGAAGAAATAAAATCTATTGTAAAAGAAAGTGCAGAAGGAGGCGAAATTCAAGACATTGAGCAAAATATTGTAAATCGTGTTTTTGAATTAGGTGATCGAAAAGTAAAATCATTATTTACTCACAGAAGTGATCTAGTTTTCTTTAATATAAATGACTCTTGGGAGGATATCAAAAGAAAAATAAACCAAGAAAAGCATTCTGCTTATCCTATTTCTAAAACTAATAGTATTGATGATATCATAGGAATTGTTTTACTAAAAGATCTTTTTTCTTTTGCTGGCATAGACACTTTTAAACTAAATCAATTAATTATAGATCCATTATATTTTAATGAAAACATTAGCGCCTATAAAGTGCTTGAAGTTTTCAAAGAACAAAAGTTACATTACGGAATTGTGTTGGATGAGTATGGAATTATTCAAGGAATGGTGACAATGGATGACGTAATGGACGCATTGATTGGAGATGCAACAGAGGGTAACCAGGACGAATATAAAATAACCTTAAGAGATGAAAAATCTTGGTTTGTGGACGGCCAATATTCTATGATCGAATTTGCAAAATATTTTAATATTAATTTGACTGATCAGCAATATAAAAATTTCACAACTGTAGCTGGACTTGTTATTCATGAAAAGAATGAAATACCAAAAATCGGCGATAAAGTATATATTGATAAGTATATTCTGGAAGTTATTGACAAAGATGGGCAAAAAATTGATAAAATATTAGTAACGAAAAGTTAGCCTCACCTAAAACAGCTTTGATCACTTCAGGCTCGAAAGGACTACTTTTATAAATGTAAATTTGATTACAGTTTTGTTAGGTAGCAATCAAGTCTTAGCCCTAATATTTCTTTGGCATCACAAAACATTACAATAATTAAATTCTATCTTCGCAAAAATGATTTCGTTAAGATCGGTCAAACCTATTGGTTCCAGAAGATAATATCTAATATCATGATTAAGGGGGTGAAAAAAATTCAAAAAATAATTGTTACACTGTTATTTATATTTGGAGCAAGTAATTATTGTTCATCCCAGGACATTACTATTAATACTGATCGCCCTGACCAAAGTGATGGTGTTTCGACTGTGCCTAAATGGAAATTTCAAATAGAAGAAGGGATAACATTAGCCGAAAATACAGCTATTAATAATATTATGTTGCGTCTTGGAATTACTAACTCAACTGAAATACGTCTTCTTCTAGATGCAGGAAAAGAATTGAATAGTTTTGGTATTAAACCAATTGCGATTAGTGTAAAGCAAAGGATGATCAAACAAATGGAGCTTATTCCAGCTATTTCATTTGTGGGGTATTTATCGTACAGCCAAATCGCAACAAAAGATTTTCAATCCGAAAAATGGCCTTTCGAATTAAAACTAGCTTTTGAAAACGAAATTACAGACAAAGTGTCCTTGGGTTACAATATTGGAACTTCAAATGAGTTTGAAAATTTAAATTTGACTGCAGGAGTGGGTTATGCCATCACGAATGAACTTTCCTCTTTTGCAGAATATTTTTCAACATTTAGGAAATTAGATAATGAGCACAATATAGACATTGGTATTATGTATCTGATAACGCCACTGACAAAGGTTGATTTGACTTTTGGTCATGCTATATTTGCAAAGGAAGACCGATTTTTTGCATCATTCGGCATATCTTGCTTGTTTCTATAAATGGTTTAATCGCAATTATATTGCGGTAAAGCACTTATATTGTTGCATAAAATATCAAGCTGTTCTAATTGCGATTACGAATAAAAATAGTTTAATATTAAAAAAATGCAAATAAGTGTTATACTCATCGCATGAATATAGAGATTAATAAGTGTCTTCTGTTAGTTTCAGTCTATTGCATTACATATTAATACCCTCAAATCTATAAATGCAAATACTATTTACCCCCATTCAAATCGCAGACAAAGACAAAGTCCTTAACCTTTTTAAAGAGGCAGCAGACAAAATTTTCCGCATGGGGATTGACCATTGGCAATATTGGAAAAATCCACCCCCTGATAAAATCCATTGGGTTGAACAGGGAATTTTAAATGGTGAGTTTTTCTTTACCCAAAATGAAGGTGGCGAAACACTAGGAATGGTTAGAGTTTTACAAGAAGATATATTGTATTGGGGCAAACAAGAGGAAAAAGCAGTTTACGTTCATTCACTGATGGTTAGAGAGCAATTTGAAGGGCATGGCATTGGGAAAATGGTGCTTCAAAAAATCGAATATGACGCAAAAAACAATAATTGTCGATTTGTCCGGTTGGATGCAGATTCAAAAAATCCTAAATTATGCGCATATTACGAAAATTTAGGATTTGAATTAGTCGGTACAAAATCATTGCCCATGAGCATCTATAACTTATATCAAAAGGAGATAATCTAAAGCAACTGAAATTCAGAAGCTGGCTTTATGCCAATTAGATTTGTCTTCGAAAATAAGTATAGAATTTCCATATCTTCTATTCGATTGGTTTGAAGTTTTTTTTTCTAGATTTGTATCGTAGTGCTAAAGCATAGTTGGTGTGATGGGACCTCAGTTTAATTTATTAAATAAGTAAAGGCCCTTGGAAATAGCGTGCATATCTCTTTTAACAATGTAAAACCAAGAATGTGGAAAGTATAAAGTCGAAAGTTCATTTTAATGCTTTTCTTTTTACTTTTAACGAAATCGTTGAAAGCTGGAGCGATGCAGAAGCCCAGGCTGCACAGCAATCCAATGTAGTAAAACCCTTTAACAAACAATGAACCATGAAAATGGAACAAAAAATCAGAAACAAAAAAAGCAAATGATGTCTCAAAATCCTCAACCAATTACCATACAAGCAACCGTTGTTGCAGATAAGCAAAAAGTTTGGGACTATTATACACGACCTGAACACATCATAAACTGGAATTTTGCTGATCCTAGTTGGCATTGTCCAGAGGCTTCAAATGATCTTTCCATTGGCGGAACTTATTTTGCCCGTATGGCGGCAAAAGATGGAAGTTTTGGTTTTGATTTTATTGCTGTGTATGATTCAGTTATTCCTGGTTCAGGTTTTACATACACCTTTGGCGGCCGCAAAGCAGAGGTGACTTTTGAAGAAAAAGCTGGCAACACAGAGGTTATAATCACTTTTGATCCAGAAACAGAAAATCCAATCGATTTACAAAAACAAGGATGGCAGTCTATTCTTGACAATTTTAAGCAATACACGGAAAACAACTAATCAAATTTCTACAGCTGCCGATTTAATGTAGCGATCAACGATTGACCTCTTTTTCATATTTGCTAAAATGTAATTAAGAGGTATTGGTCAAAGCTTAATGCTTGTAAAACGGTTTAACTAACTTTTATTGCTGCTATAATTAAAAGGCTTTGGTTTGGTTTAATCTGCCGATTGCATAGATTTATAAATTCGTCATTATCAAATTTTCATGTCTTGCTAAATCACTTCATTTGAGCTTCAATTACTTGGGCATAGCCATATCTACATAAATAATCCAAAGTCATGAGAATTGCGATTTTTACACTCGGTACTCGAGGCGATGTGCAGCCATATGCTGAATTGGGTAAAGCACTGATGCAAAGGGGACATTCAGTTACTTTTTCAACCGCCAAAAATTTCGGACCACTTATACACTCATATGGCCTTCATTTTGTACCAGTGGAAGCAGACTTTCAAGCTTTAGTCAACTCAGAAGATGGGAAAAAAATGATGAAGGGGAATCCCCTCGCCATAAGAAAAAATTTAAACAAGTGGATTTATCCGCTGATCAAGGACTCTCTAAGCCAATTTTACCAGATAGCACTACAAAATGACATCGTCATATACCATGTAAAAACACTCTCGGATTGCTTTGCAGACCAATTTCCACATAAGATGATACGTGCTTCGCTCATTCCAGCGGTAGAAGCTACTTCGGCATTTCCCAACCCAGCATTTAGTGGCTTGCTCATTCCAGCATGTTTGAATAAGTTTTCTTATACACTTTCGAATCTAAGCATAAATTTATTATCAACACCCGTCAGTCAATTTAGAAAAAAAGCAGGCTTACTACTTCGGTTTAAAACGCCCAAGGTGAAAAACATTTACGCACTGAGTTCAACTTTTCTTCCGCGCCCTAATGATTTACCTGATGCCTCCGTGTTTACCGGTTTTTGGTTTGGTGATGCATCTGGATCGCTACCTGAAGACTTAATGCAATTTATGAACGATGGTGAGCCTCCTTTGGTAGTGACTTTTGGCAGTATGCCTTTTACTGCCAGGTTCGATCTTCAACATACCATAAGTTTATTGGTCACACATTACCATCTAAGGGTAATTATCGTAAGAGGTTGGGGATTTGACCGCACAGAGTCACTGGAAAATAATGTGAATATAAAAATCATAGATGCAGCGCCTTATGATGTTTTGTTTCCAATGGTGAGGGCTGTTATACATCATGGCGGAATTGGGACTACTGCTGCTTGCCTAAGGGCCGGGATTCCATTTTTTATTTGTCCGGTTTTATATCCCATTGGTGATCAATATTTTTGGGGAAACCTTGCACACAAAAAAGGACTATCGCCTAAGCCTATTCCAATGCGCAAATTGACCAAAGAAAAATTTATGGACAGCGCATTACAATTGATGTCCAATCAACAGCTGCATATCAATGCTTCAGCGATTAGGCAGCGTATTCAAGCAGAAAATGGGATGGAACAGGGTGTGAATGAGATTGAGCAGCACTATACACAGCATTTGAAAAGCCCCGCCTAGACAATTTCTGTCCTTATGTATATCCCTTTTTCTTAAAAATATAAATCAGACACAGACTCAAAACGTTCATCTGGCCATCTTTAATCGAAAAAATAATGGGATAATCTATTACTTTGGCACCCTATAATGAATTTTTAAGGCTCAATCATTGTTATTAAGGAATAGCCTAAATTATAAATATGAAGTGCCCAATTTGTACGTCTACAGACTTGGTGATGAGTGAGCGCCAGGGAGTTGAAATTGATTATTGTCCTCAATGCAGAGGCATATGGTTGGACAGAGGCGAACTTGATAAAATCATAGATAAAGCCATTTCTTCTGATAAAGGCAGTCCATTTCATCAACCATCAACCCAAGAACATAAGGATCGTAAACTCCACGATAGCAGAGATTATCACAACTACCGAAAAAAACATTGGTTGACCGAATTGTTCGATTAAAGCAATACACAGCTTAGCTTTCATTAAGTTAGGATATCAATTTTCGTGACCATCCAGCTGTAAAGCCCAGAAGGGTGTAGTGCTTAAATCATGTGACGTAAACCCGGTTCAAAAATTGTTGCTCTATACTCTTTTCGAGTAGTTTTTGCTTCCACATTCCTATAATTGATAAGATATTGATAAACAAGTAATTATAAATATATAAATAGTTGTATTTTTACGCTTGCTCATTTGTTTATTTATAAGGAATTCAATTTAACATGGCTGCAAATGAAAGAAAATCAAAACCTTATGGTACAATAAAATTTGAATCCATAGATGCGTACCACGCAGCCTGCTCAACCCTAGCCCAAGCCAAGCTTCAGGAATTGAGGAATATTATCAGAGAAGTTGCTCCAAATGTAACAGAAGGTATCCGCTACAATATTCCCACTTTTATGGGTAAGAAAAATCTGGTGCATTATGCAGCTTACCCAAAACATATAGGTTTTTATCCTTCGCCAGCCGCTATTCTTAAATTTGCTGAAAAACTTGAAGAGTACATTACTTCAAAAGGTGCTATTCAATTTCCTTTGGATAAACCACTACCTGCAAAATTGATACAGGAAATGGTACAATTCAGAATAGAGGAAGACGCCCACCAAGGGCAAAAATAAATTATTGAAGAGGATATCCCTGGAAATTTTAATTACACCTCTCGATCTCCAAACTATTCCCATATTTATCTCATCACACAGAATTACAACTAATTAATGATGGTATATGTGCTTTCTAATAGCCAGTTATAGGCAAATTAAAACCATTGCAGCTAT
>CAYUZA010000088.1:0-10948 GCA_964449535.1 uncultured Saprospiraceae bacterium | reverse complement strand
GATAATGCGGACTGTGATAATCCAACAAATCTTCTGGAGATTGAACCTGGCGCATTGAAGGTTATAAGCACGGAGACATTTGTGTTGGTTGAAGGCCTTCAGGATTTACCAGGAAAGCTACGTTTGTACCATTTGAATGGTAGAATCGTTATTGAGCAACCCTGGGAATGGCCAGTATCGACTCTTCACACGGGTCATCTGCCAAAGGGTATTTATGTAGCTGAGGTTATATTAGCGGGCAAAGCTTTTACCGTAAAGATCTTGACCGGACAATAAGATGGTCCCCTTGACTGGACAATAAGAAGATCTCCATATTAAGTTCAAAAAAAAAAAGCGAACCCGTTTGAGTTCGCTTTTCTTTTGGCATTTGAATGCATTAAGATACTGCATCCGACAATTTTGAACCAGGCTTAAACTTAGCAACCGTTTTTGCGCTGATTTTGATTTCTTCTTTGGTTTTAGGGTTTCTTCCTGTTCTAGCAGAACGCTTAGATGTAGAAAAAGTACCGAAACCTGGAAGCGTTACTTTGTCACCAGTTTTTAGGCTTGCCGTAATTGCATCCAGTGTTGCATCTAATGCGCTTGCAGAAGCTGTTTTTGATAATCCTGATGCTTTTGCAATGGCATCAACCAATTCTCCTTTGTTCATTTGTTTCGAATTTAGATTGTTTCATAATAATTGAACACGCAAATATATATGGAAAGTTTTCATTCAAGCAACTAATCCAACGAAAAATTGAGCAAAAGGCTTGATTTTTAGCCCAGAATGCCCTATTTTCATGAATTTAGTCTCCATTATATTGTTTTTGCTTATGTTTCAGCTGGATATCATCGTGAAAAAAATGCATATAAAACTACTGTTATATATAACATAGATGATCGGATTTTATTTTAAATCTTTTTTGAGAAGATTTTTGCTTCAATTTTCATCTAATTGTTATTATGTCAATTTGCTTTTCTATGGATTTTATGATTAAATAGATTTTTTTTGTGGGCCATTTGCTGAAATATTGACGATGTGTTATTATCTTTGCGCCTCGAATCTAAAAAGTAAAAATTTAACCATGGCTAATCATAAGTCAGCAGAAAAGAGGATACGCCAAATTGCAAAAAGAAGATTGCATAACAGATACTATAAAAAAACTGCTCGAACTGCAGTTAAGAATCTTCGCGATTTGAAGGATAAGAGCGATGCTTTGCAGTTTTTACCTAAGGTTGTTTCAATGATTGATAAGCTAGTTAAAAGGAACAGTATTCATAAGAATAAAGCATCAAATCTGAAAAGTAGTTTGATGAGACATATTAATAAACTTTAATAGTTAAAATATATTACTAAAAGTTGGGGTATTCGTTTCGGATACCCCTTTTTTATTTACTAACTTACACGCTCATTTTAAGTGCTTTAAACAGAATCCTAATGAGTGTGCGTAGTTTCGTGTCATTATCTTTGAGCCGGTCTTTTTGTTTGGTAATAGCTCTTTTTCTGTTGCCAATATTTATTCTCCGTGCTGATATTCATCTGGTTGTTGAAAAATTGCCTCCTAATACCCCAGTCGGTGCTTCAATTTACGTAGCAGGTTCTTTCAATAACTGGAATCCTGCCGATTTAGGATTTCGTATGACTCTAAATAGTCAATTTAGGTATACCATTAATTTTCATGCACAACCAGGAACCATCCAATTCAAATTTACTCGAGGCAATTGGTCTACTGTAGAAGGAGGCGTTAATGGCGGCTTCAGGCCAAATCGTACATTGTCTTATCAAGGAGGAGACACAACATTATATTTGCGCATTGAAAGTTGGGAGGATCTCGGTGGTGGTGGTAATTCTACTGCTTCGCCACAAGTTAGTGTTCTGACAGATAGTTTTTACATGAAGCAAATGGATCGATATCGGCGAATTTGGCTTTATTTGCCTCCAGGTTACGAACAGGGTACGGATAGTTTTCCCGTATTGTATATGCAAGATGGTCAAAATTTATTTGATGTCAAAACAGCATTTGCAGGTGAATGGCGGATTGATGAAAAGTTAGATTCCATCATTCAAATTGGAGGTCGTAAAGCCATAGTGGTTGGAATCGAAAATGGCGGTAATTTTCGTATAAATGAATATACTCCTTGGCCACATCCAGTGTACGGTGGTGGTGGAGGAGATTATTATGTAGATTTTTTAGTTAACGAACTGAAGCCATTTATTGATAGCCAATTCAGGACGCTAAAAGGACCTGAAAATACAGGTATTGGTGGAAGCTCATTAGGTGGTTTGATTTCTGTTTACGCCGCGTTAAAACACCCTTATACTTTTGGCAAGGTGCTTGCTTTTTCTAATTCGTTTTGGATAGCAGAGTCAATTTTCAATATTAGTGCGTATTCTCCAGACACTATCGATAACTATCCTGATTGTTATATGATCGCGGGTGATTTGGAAGGAGGAGCGCAAGTTGTTCAAATGCAACGTTTTAGAGACTCTTTGCTTTCTTTTGGTTGGCCTAATTCGTCTGTTGTGGCCTTGCAGCATGCAGATGGCAGGCATCAAGAATCATATTGGGCAAGAGAGTTTGTGCCAGCTTTTGAATGGCTGTTTGGACAATCAAGTACGTCAACTAGGGAGTTTAGCACTCCGGAAATTAAGTTTATTCTTCATACGAAGGAATCAAATATTCAATTGCTCGCTCCGGATACAACACAACATTACGAATTTAATGTTATATCGCTAAGTGGTCGTATAATCCATACAGGTAGCTTTCGTGAATTTACTCAATTTTCTTCTTCCTCATGGGCAAATGGACTTTATGTGGTTAATATAATGCGAAGTGGAAACTTAGTTTGGACATCCAAATTTGCCGTCAGCCATTAATTTTTTTTCATTTTTCTTAAATACAACATACAAATTCAGCTATCCTAATTAGGGGTTTCATTGGGGTTTTTGCAATCGATATAAATATTTTCGGAGTAAAAAAACAGAAATCCTACCCAAACAAGATGGAATTAACATTTCCTTTTGGTTTTACACGATGGCATTGACCTGGTTCGCACTTACAGGGTTGAAAGCTGAATTGTTGCATTTCAGTCGTTAAAAAATACAATACTTGTGTTTAAGTGTTTATTTATTTTTATTTTCAGCTTATTTTTCATATTTTTACGAAGTGCCGTATATGGTTATTTGCGGTGTTAACAAAAAACTGATGATAGTCATAAGTAAAAAAGAAAGCTTGCGCCAAAAATGGTTTTTTAATATCATTTTAATTGTACTCATTTCATTTTTGTCAATTCCATTGTTCGGGCATAAACCAGTTCCATCTGGTTTACAATACATCAGAAACCAGGGGCAATGGCCCACTAATGTTCGTTATCGTGTTGATTTAATGGGAGGAAATTTATTTCTGGAGGATCAAAGGCTTGTGTTCCAATTTACAGACAAGGCTAAATTGCACGGAGGTAAAGTATCAGATGGGGATGAGTATTTTATAAAAGGTCATGCCTATTATATGAAATGGCTTGGCTCAACTGCAACCCCAGCAAAAAAAGAATCACTGTCTTTTCCTGAAAAGTACCATTTCTTTATTGGGGATAATCCTGCTTATTGGGCTAGTGATGTGCCAGCATTCAGAGAAGTTCTTTATGAATCTATCTATCCAGGAATTGATTATCGAATGTACAGTGAAGGCAATATTCTCAAAAGCGATTATATTTTACACCCCGGCTCACATGCAGCTTCTTTGCGCATACAATATGAGGGACTAGATACCTTGTTTTTAGACGAACGAGGAGATTTGGTTTTAAAAACCTCAGTAAATACCGTAACTGAATTTAAACCATATGCATACCAAATTATAGATGGGCAACAAGAGGAAGTTCCGTGTGATTATGTATTAATTGACAGCCTTTTAACATTTAAATTCCCACTTGGTTATCGATTGGATTTACCATTAGTTATAGATCCGACTCTTATATTTTCTACATATTCTGGTAGTCCTGCGGACAACTGGGGCTCATCTTCTACCTTTGATAGCAAAGGCAATATGTTTTTAGGAGGTATTGCATTGTCTGCAGGATATCCAACAACTCCAGGTGCGTTTCAAGTACAATTTGGCGGAGGCTTTAGTGGGACTGCATTAAATTCAGATGTTGTAATCACTAAGTTTTCAGCTAATGGCAATTCGCGGTTGTATTCAACATATTTAGGGGGCTCATCCAATGAGGTGTTGTCTAGCTTGTACTGTACTCCAGAGGATGAGCTTATTGCATTAGTTACGACGGGTTCTGACAATTTTCCAACCTCTTTAAATGCTTATGACCGTATCTTTAATCAAGGTCAGGGTACTGCTTTTTTTAATAGTGGCCTTCGCTTTCCCAACGGTACAGATTTGGCTATTGTTAAATTGCATGGAAATGGTAATGCATTAAGGGGGTCTACCTTTTTTGGAGGATCACAAAATGAAGGAGCTAATGTTTCTGCGGCTTTGATGTTTAACTATGGTGATGAATCCAGAGGCGATATTGCGCTTGATCGATTAGGTAATATTTATATTGCGTCTAACTCTACTTCTACTAATATTCCAGGTACTGCTGGAAGTGCTCAAAGTAACAAAGCAGGTATGACAGACGGTTTGGTAGCATCCTTCTCTTCTGATTTGTCTCAATTGCGTTGGGCTACCTACGTTGGAGGTTCACGTGATGATGCACTCTATGGCATCCAAATTGATAGCCAAAATACAATTGTAGTATGTGGAGGAACCAATAGCACATCTATTCAGGCTGTTCAGGGAGGCTTACACTCTACTTACCGGGGGGGAGATTCAGATGGTTTTGTAGTTAGACTCAATATAGATGGCAGAATGTTTGATGGAGGGACATATTTAGGGACTAATGCTTACGATCAAGCATATATGATTGAACTTGATAAAAGTAATGCAGTGTACTTGTTTGGTCAGACGCTGGGTACTTATCCTTTTACACCAAATGTGTATCGTGTGCCCAATGGGACACAGTTTATTCACAAACTTTCTGCTGACTTGAAGACTACCTTGTTTTCTACTACTTTTGGATCAGGGCAATCCAATCTTATCAACATTTCACCTACTGCATTTCTAGTAGATATTTGCGAAAATATTTATGCTGTGGGTTGGGGAGGGCTAACTAATAGTGGGACTAACCCTAGAGCAGGTACTACACGCAATATGCCAACCACTGCAGATGCCTTTCAACGTAATACAGATGGATCTGATTTTTATTTAATTAATCTGAGTAAGGATGCAAGAGATCTCGTGTACGCTACTTATATAGGCGAAATTGGCGGCAATGGTGATCATGTGGACGGAGGAACGAGCCGTTTTGATAAATTTGGCGTAGTTTACCAAGCAGTTTGTGCCTCTTGTGGTGCTACCAATGGATTCCCTACGACTTTTGGGGTATATTAGGTCAAATCTATCCGATAATTGCAACATGGCGGGTATTAAATTTCGCTTTGATTTACAGGCTTTGTTAATTATTGACGCTAAAGCAGAGCCTTCTTCTGGCTGTGCACCCCACACAACCCAATTTTCATTTACATCATCACAAACGGCAACAGATTTTTTTTGGGACTTTGGTGATGGCAATACCTCATCATTAGTTTCACCAACGCATACTTTTACCAGTCCCGGAACCTATAAAGTATTTTTAAAAATTCGGAATGACCAGAATTGCAATCCTGTAGACTCTATGGCATTCGACATAGTGGTGCTTGAATCACCACAAAAAAGCGAGTTAGTATCTATTTGTGAAGGCGATGTATATGAAAGAGAAGGCAAGATTTATGAGAAAAGCGGCAAGTATTTAATTGATACCATTCCTGGAAGTGGTAGCTGCGACACGCTATTGTTTCTGGATTTGGAAGTTTTACCGTTTTTGGGGTCTGATACTATTAGGGCATCCATTTGTGAAGGTGATGAATTTCGTATTGATGGAAAGATATTTAACAGCAGTGGGATTTATTTATTAGATACAGTTATTGGTATGTCACCCTGCGATTCCCTTTTGTATCTTGACCTTAGTGTTGAGTCTGTTTTAGAACTTGATACCACTCTTTATTTTTGTCCAATGGGAGAGATCGCCTTTAACGGACGAATATTTAATGAGCCTGGACAATATTTATTGGAAAAAGAAGGGATAAATGGTTGTGATAGCCTCTGGCGAATAGAAGTACTGGAATTTTCTTTACCAGAAGTATTAATTAGTGGAAATTTAGGCTTTTGTCCGGGTGATTCCACTGTGTTGACTATTGAGACCAATGCGCAAAGTGTTTCATGGTCGGATGGAAAAAGTGATTTTCAAAGAGTGATAAAGGCTCCAGGTAGCTATGCTTTGACAGTAACCAGTGTGGATGGTTGTACGCTTGAGGATGCTGTCGATGTAATACTCTATCCGATTACTCCTGCTCCGGTGGGCAATGATCAATCGCTGCCATGCGGCGATACTCAGGTAGAATTAGGTGTTTCTCCTATTATCCCAGGAGTGTTTGAATGGAGTGGCCCTGGTATCACGGCATCAAATAAAAATGAGGCTCGCCCACAGGTGGTGTCTCCTGGAGTATACTATTTGACTTTTATCAATCAAAATGGGTGTAAATCGGTGGATTCTGTATTGGTAATCCCTTCTCCACCCCCTTTTGAAATAGATTTGGAGATTAAGCCATCTTGCCCAGGAACCCTTTTTTCAGGATTTATTAATGCTGAAATTTATGGAGGGGGAACTCCTCCATTTCGTTTTTTTCTTAACCCGGGAGATCCAGATGGACAGAGCAATACAAGATTTGAACCGTTGAGCGCCGGTGTTTATTCACTTTCAATCATTGATGCTTTGGGTTGCCGGATTGATACCATTGTTTCTATTCCTTCGCTGGATACTATCCAGATTTTTTTAGAAAGTGAAGTATTACTTCGGGAAGAAGAGTCTTATACGATTAAACCTGTGCTGGTTATTCCATCTGGTGGAAAAGTGTCTGGCCTTAATTGGGAGCCTGGAAAATGGCTTAGTTGTGTAGATTGTCTCACGCCAATTTCAAGTCCTGAGGATACGATACGTTATTTTCTGGAAGTTGTCGACGAAAATGGATGTATTTCAAGGCGTTCGATATTATTAAGGTTGCTAAGAGTAGGGCAAGTGTTCATTCCCAACGTTTTCACGCCCAATGGCGATGGGATCAATGATAAGTTGATGGTATTTTCAAATCCTAATGTGAAGCGAATCTTATCCTTGGAAATATTTGATAGGTGGGGAGAGCGGGTCTTTGAACTATTTGATTTTCCTCCCAATAATCCCGAATTTGGTTGGGATGGCAGATTTAGAGGCAGTGAAATGAACCCAGCTGTATTTGTGTATCGTGCTGAAGCTGAATTGGTTGACGGAGAGATTGTTTATTTAGAAGGCGATGTAACTTTATTCCGTTGAATATTGGATGTGTAAATTGCTGTATAATAAAAAAGGGACCTTTTACAGTCCCTTTTTTATGGTAGCCCGTAGGGGAATTTTATTGTAAAATATGACTATTGATAAACAGTATAATAAATTATAAATCAACAAAATATATACTTTTGTTTATTTTATATTTTCACATGTATTCCTGAATCTATGTCAGTCAGTTGTCAGTCATTCAAACTTCCTTTATATCTTTGTGAAAACAAAAGACAAAAAAAGGAAAATGGGAGTCAAGCTAAGAAAGATTAACAATGCAGATGGAACAACCTCACTGATGTTAGATATATGGCACAATGGTAAGCGACAAAGAGAGTTTTTAACACAATTGAAATTATCAAAGCCATTGTCACAATTAGACAGGCAGCACAATAAAGAAAGATTGAAGCTTGCAGAACAGATCAGGAATAAGAGAGAACAGCAAATTCAATCTGATGACTATGAGGTCACACCTGAATTCAGAAAAGGAGTGGACTTCCTTGAGTACTTTCAAAAATTCTTAAGCAAATACAACAAGAAAGATAAAAGAGTCATTTTAGCCTGCTACAATAGATTTAAAGAATATGTGATTGAAGAGAATATCAAAGACCTGACCACAAAAAATGTTAGTCCAAAAATTGTAATTGAATTCAAGTACTTTCTTGAAGACAATTTGAATGGTGAAACACCAGCAAATTATTTCAAAAAGTTTAAAAAAGTGTTAGCAAGTGGAGTCAAGGAAAAAATCTTGTCCACAGATGTTTCTGCTTTGCTTGCATCAAAAGACAAAGAGCTTTCAATAAAAAGGAATAGTGGATTGAGTAAAGAAATATTGAGCTTTGAAGAGATACAAATATTAGCAAGGATAGAGGCAGGAAATGAAAATGTGAAAAAAGCCTTTTTGTTTTGTTGTCTGACAGGATTAAGGTTTTGTGATATTACTCAATTGAAATGGAAAAATATTCAAAAAGGAGTCCTGAAGATTAACCAACAAAAAACAAAAGTAGATGTGACAATCAACTTGAATCAGAGTGCCCTAAGCCTAATTGGAAAAAAAGATAAAGCAGATGATTTAGTTTTTGATCTTCCATCTCATACAGCCTGCAATAAGATTTTAAAAACATGGTGCAAAAATGCAGACATTGACAAGCACATAACATGGCATTGTGCCAGGCATTCTTTTGGAACAGCTCTTGTATTTTATGGCAGTGATGTAAAAAATGCAAGTTCATTGCTCGGTCATAGTTCACTTGCTTACACTGATAGGTATGTCAGAGAGGCTAATAAACTTAAAGAAGATGCAGTAAACAGGCTGCCAGAGATTACATTTTAAACATCAGGATCAAAAAACCATGCACAAAACTGAACTTGAAACAATTTACTATTCTGTTTTAAACAAAAGTAAAGAGCTTTTCAATCCATCTGAATCAGTTTTTTTAGATACACAAAAGAAAGTCTTTACAAACTCACTTCCACACATAGAGTCAATCTTAAAGGCTTATGATAATGCAGAACTGATGACTGAATTTAATAAATGGATTGATCAAAATAATTACAATATAAGTTACTATGAAAAACTAAGATCAAATTCAAATTTTCCTAAGCAATGGATTAATGATAGGGTATTTTTCTGCCATGTGTACAAAAGCATTTATTCAGAGCTTAAAAAGAGCTTAAAGCCAGCAGAAAAAAAGAAAGCAGTCAAAATATCCTATGTATGGCAAAACAATCCAGATAAAGAACTTCCAGAGCTTTACAGGCTAATGACTGAGAAATACAAGCTAATTGAACCAGAAACCACCTATGAGCAATTTGAAGCAGTTTTTACACGGCAGCCAATAGAAAGTATCAATCCAATCAGATGGAAAGAAAGCAATAGGCTTTTAGCATACTTTTTAGATAGAGTCTTTAATGGTCAGGATTGGCAAAGTATTGCAGGTAATGGAAGTCTATTTAAAAACAAGAAAGGCAAAACAATTACTGCAAATGATTTATCAGTTGCAAAGAAAAATTACATTGATTATGGCGAACCAAAAGGCTATGAAATGATAGATAAGATACTATCATCCATAAAAAAACATTCAGAACATTAAGACCTCTTAATCCTCTTAATTACAGCCTAGACCAGCTCAAAGTACCTTTGATCATCAATTGATTTTAAAGGACTTGCAAGTCCATTTTTTTAATTCAAAAAATTAATAAAATGGATAACTTCCAGAGAATTGATGACAGACTTAGGAATATAGAATCCTTACTGCTATCACAAAAAACTGTATTGAATTTTGATGAGGTGGCAGACTACACAGGGCTATCAAAGAGCTACCTTTACAAACTAACTTGCAGTGGTGGAATACCTTGCTACAAACCAAAGGGAAAGAATATCTATTTCAATAAACAGGAAATAGACCAATGGCTATTACAGAACAGAAAAGCCACTACCAGAGAACTTGAAATTCAGGCAGCCACTTTTGTAACATTAAAAAATGGTGCAAAATGATAGGAGCTTGTTTTAAGTTAGTAACACTTTCAGATGAGGTGAGAGCTGCAAACAAAATCAGAAGCAAAGACAGATTGGATTGTATTTTATTTACTGATCATGTGGCAGGCACTTATAAAGGTTTGACAAATTTTGTCAATCAAAAAAGGCAGTTATTCTTTTATAAAACAGCTTGCAGAGACTTTGTAAATACTGATAGTAAAAGACTTGCAGAATGGAGCTTAACAGGCAATGGATTGAATTTTAGCAGCATTTTTATTGATGATATAGATTGTCCTGAAATCGGATATGGCTATCCAAATGCAAACAGGCTTTTAAGCAATGGCAGTCCAAATCCATTATTTGAGTTTAGAAATGATGGCTACCTATTTTTAATGAATAAGGATTATTCAGAAATAGAGCTGCTTGTAATTCCTGATGGCAGAAATCTGATATCATCATACTATCAAAAGTTAATTGATGGTGGCTTTGATGATGAGATTAGGCAATTAAGGCAGCAAGCCAAAGTATATTACAATTATGATGGTCTTGTCTTATAGTAAGATGTTTCACTTGACAATTTTAATCAAATGGCTATGTATGACAGTGTGAATTTATGGCTATCAAATGACATTGCAGGCAGTTGTGATTTATCAAAGACCTTGCAGTGTTTGTCAGGATTAACAGAGCACACCAATGATGATGAGATTTATTATAGTGGTCATTTGAGAAACTACAAAGTGACAGTATCAGGACAGGGAGTATCTTTAAAGGGCAGCCTTGCAAAATACTTCCTGCCTGATAACTTTTGTACATTGTCAAGGTCAGACAGTGCCAGAGCCTTTGAAATGATGGCAGATGAGTTGTCTTTGCCTATCCAAAAAGCTAAAGTGAGCAGGATTGATTTTGCACAAAATTTCCTGATGGACTTTGAGCCAGAGGCATACTATAATTTTTTAGGTGAGTGCCAATATTATAAAAGACTTACACAGCCTAAAAGTCTTTACTATACCAATACATTAAGGCAGAAACTATTTT
>CAYUZA010000087.1:0-11004 GCA_964449535.1 uncultured Saprospiraceae bacterium | reverse complement strand
TAGCTATTCGTGCATTTTGAAAATCACGAACGATGTAATCCAGCATTGGCTCTACAAATTTCCTGTGCGAATAAACAATCTTTTTTTCGGCATCACCTTTAAGCAATTTTATGTCTTCCAGTGCTTGCTTTAAACTAAGCTTGTAGGTTGTTTCTATCTCCTCCCTGATCAAACGCAAAGTATAACCATCTGCGATTGAGGAGTTATAATAGTATTTGTGAATGTAGCTTCCAAATAATGACTTGGAATTAAAGTCGGTACCCAGTAATGGTGTACCTGTTAAACCGATTTTGATCGCATTGGCATCTGACTCATGTAAGTTAGCCAAGAAACTACCTTTGGGATTATAACTTCGATGTACTTCATCCAAGAAGTAAACGCGTTGGATATTTAAATTGTAATCGTTGTTCTTGATTACATCTGTATCATCTTGGAATTTTTGAATATTAACAACGGTGATTTCAGCCTTTCCTGAGTGATTGTGTATTACACTAGTTGATTTTATATCACGAGAAAATTCTTCCCTTGAATTTATATTATGGACAACTAAACCTCGACTTTTAAATTCCCTCCCAGCTTGGATCAATAAATCAATTCGGTCAACAATAAAATAAAATTTAGGTACAACACCTTTCGATTGAAAATAATCAGTAAGGTACTTTATGCTGTAATATGCTAAGGCCGTTTTGCCACTACCCTGTGTGTGCCAGATGATTCCTTTTTTTACTCCTTCCTCAAGTTTCTTTTCAATTGCTTTAGTTGCAAACATCTGCGGGTAGCGCATTATGTGCTTCTGAAGCCCATTATTACCCTTCACATAAGCTAGTCCGTATTGCAATAAAAAGGATAAGCGATCACGTTGAAACAAGGATGTGCAAATTCTATTTGTTGGTGTATTAGGATTTTTATTGGTTATAAATTCAGATGAATGCTTAATGCCAACTAAATTGGTGTCCTTTAAAATAGCAGTTTCTATATCATCTGGAAGGTCAGATAGTACGGTTGTAAGATCAAAATTTTCTTCTTCTCGAAAATAATTGAATCCTGGTTTTTGATAGGAAGCAGTAGCGTAGAATGCACCTTCAATTGGTAATGGGGAATTATTGTCATACTCCATGTTATTGGAGAATACCATTAACTGAGTAAGGTTTACAAACTTTCTAAATTTCTTATTCTCGAATCGAGTTTGAATGCGCTTGTGTTCCGCTAAAACTCCATCTTGATTATTCGGTTTCTTTACCTCAATAAAAGCCAATGGCATCCCATTGATTAAAAGAATAATGTCGGGGCGAAACTCATCATCATCTTTTTTATAAGTAAGTTCAGTAACTACATTGAATGAATTTTTCTCGAAGTTCTCAAAGTCAATAATTTTGCTTCCTGATGTTGCATTAAGCTTTTCATAAAACACTTTTCCTAAATCCTCATTTTCCAAACATAGAGAAACTTCATCATAAAGGCGCTTTACATCGCCATCGGTAAAATCAGGATTGATACGTTTGATACTAGAGTAAAAAATATCGGTGAAGATATTTGTAGTTTCATCCCAGGCCTGATTCTTCAACGATAGGTACTCAAATCCTAACCGCACCAAGTGCAGTATTGTTGGGATTTTTACTCTACTGTTTTCGTTAAAAGCCATTTTATTTATCTTTCTTGGTCAAATACAATTGTAACGCTTCATGAATATAAGGCTCATCACCAAATTCATTTTTAATTTTTTGATTCAACAATTGAATTTGGATTTCCTTATAATCCAAATCAAACAGTTCCGACAAACCATTCAGCATGTGTGATTGAAGCTGTCGTTCACCGTTTTCAATTTTACTAAGAAGCGAAATGTCAATCCCTAGTTTATCTGCAACAATTTTTAAAGAATACTTCTTTTCTTTTCGTAAACCATGAATAAACGTTCCAAATTCAATCGGCTTTTCCATTTCTATTATCATTAGAGTCTTTAAACTTTGACAAACGTGTCAAAAATAGGGAATTAATATTGATAACTCAAGCCAATATTTAAAAGTTTTCTGTCATTTAAGGTCAAAATGAGTAATACTGCGGAACCACGTGGTAAAAAAGAAAGTCCCACGGAAAACCGCAGGACTTTTACCAGAAAAGGGGGGCTAAATCTGGTAATTTCGTAGTAAAAACTCCGAATTTCGTTAGAAAGGCATGGTAACTAGGCAGTATTCCAGCGCATTTGAGGGGTTTTTCTCAATAATTTCATTGTCCCGCATGAATTTTATATAGGATCTAGCTGTTCTATCTTTTACATCCATGCTTTCCATAATGGCCTTAATTAAGTTTTGGTTACTGATGTACACGCGGTTCTTGAAAATTTCGCTGGCAACATCTTTAAGCTCGCTGGTTTTTCTTATTTCAGAATCCTCTTTACTCTTTTCTCCCATATAAACATGGCGGCCTTCTGTTTTACTCCAACCAAATTGCATCATCGGCACATCCAGTGGCGAACCATCTCTCACTTTTAATGCTTTTACAACACTGCAATTGTTGTTATCGTCCTTTTCAATCAATAAAATACCTGCTGCCTTACGCTGAACTTCGGATCCAAGGTGTCCGCGAAGTTTCATGCCCGATGGAGCAAGGTGCAACACACAAATAATTACTGTATTGTAAATGGCTGCCATTCGAAATAGTTCTTCAACTAGCTTCACAGAGCTTTCTTCATCGTTAACAGCTCCAAGTAAGTCGGCTATACCGTCAATGACCACCAAGTGAATGCCGCCATGCTCATAGAAGAAACGATCCATGGATTCCAGGATTAAATTGATGCGTTCACTTCTTGAAATACCCACTAAGCAAAATGCCTTGAACCAAGACGGAGGCTTTTCTTGTGAAGACCTTCGAATAATGTAAGTCAGATTTTTGTAGAGTTGAAATTCGGATTGCTCCGTATCGTAGAGCAAAACTGCTCGCTGCTCAATATTTTCTTTGATGGTGGTTCCTAGCGTGTCAATTTCTATCTCACCTGGTTTAATGGCCCCTGAAAGAATCCCACCTAAATAGTTTGTTTTACCGCTGCCTTCGGATCCAGCTACACAGACAATGTTTCCAGGTGTACCGATAGTAACATCGTTTATGGTAATGAGCGGTTCAGGTGCTTTTGGAGGATTCTCAAAATCAATTTCACAGCTCTTCATTACTGCTATGGTGTCCTCGTACAAGTGATCGAGCATCTCACGAAACAGCATCATTAAATCATCTGCCGAATGTTTCAAGCGAAAGAAATCTGAAATATCTTTCTCCGTTTTTTCTCCCGATAGTGGCAGGTATAAACTTTTAAGTTGATACTCCTTTAAATCTTTGGTAAGCTTTGCCATAGAGGCTTTTCCTGTTTCATCAACATCGTACAGCAAGGTGATGTGCTTGAATCTATAACCCAGGCCTCTGATTAAATTCTTTGGAATGTGTGCAGTTTCACTGTTGAAACAAATGGCATGAAATCCATGGGATACCAAACTCAATACATCTTTTTCTCCGCCTGTAATGAATAACACATCTCCACGAATGGGTAATTGGTCAAAACCAAAAACATAACTTTCGGTTACTTCACCTGTGTACAAAAAACGCAAGTTTGAAAATGGTCGGTATAGTTTCGTGTACCGTCTACCGTTATATCCAAACATAGGTTGGTCAACGGTGCTGCCCATTGCATATTCTTTGCCGTCTTTGCCAATGCCAATAAAGCGCTCAATGGCCGATACATTAAAGCGCTCTAATATTTCTTTGGTAATTCCATATTGCGCCCAAAACTGAATTTCAGTTTCATTGAACTCCCTGGTCTGAATGGGTAGTTTCGTTTTAGCCGTTTCAAATCCATCATGAATTGAAGGTAGGGAGGAAGCTCTTTGAACTTCGCCTTTATTTTCCCTAACAACTCGGTTTACCTTTTGGTCGTTGTCTTCCAGGCAAAGGCCAAGTTCGTTATCAATGATTTCTAGGATTTTGATAAAATCTTGGCGGTCATCACAGGTTAGTCCAAAAATTTTACTGACAAAGAAAAAGCAATCGCCACTGTATTCGGCATCCCCGAAATCTTTGAACTTATAGATAAACGATTTCTTGTCAAAATACAAATAGCATGATGCCTTTGAATCCTGATAAAATGGGCTTTTAAAGGATTTCCCAACCTTTGAAAATTTGCTTCCTAAGAAGTGCTTGAAAATACTTAATCCGTTGTTCGTTGCTTGAAGTATTGAATCTTTATTGAGTGACATATAAAAGTTTTAAGAAGGTTAAATGATGGATTTTCTAGCAGGCTGATAGCCTTTTTTCACATAGTTGACCAGGTCTGATAAAATCAATCGCCTCTGTCGACCCACATGAGTATATGGCAGTTTGCCATCTCTCATGAGGATATACATTTGTGCTCTAGAAAGTCCCAGGATTTTTGCTGCACTGGCAACATCCAGGTATTTCATTTCCTTCTTAGGTTCTTTTACTTCTTCAGCAAGTTGGCTCAGGATCCGCTCAACTTTTGCAAGTCTTTCCTCTAGCAATTTAATGCCAGGTGTTTCTGTACTATTGGTTTTGTTTTCCCACATATGCTGCCTATTAATTTATTAGGCTGCAATGCTACCAACACTTTTCAGCTTGATTATTGTACTACAATTGTACTACAATGATTTTTTTAAAGACCTCTTGCGCAATAATTATCAAATACCTCCATGAGCTCCTTCAAATAGGGCTTTTGCTCAATTTTTCTATTTTTCGCAGCTTGCAACGTAGAATCTATGTTTCCAATATGAATATTGAAAAACCACGTTAAGAGGCCAAAATACTCTTTCTTGGTCATTTTAGGCCGATCGATTGCCTTGATTGAATTGCTTTCGTAAACCGATACAAAAAGCTCAATAAACGCTACTTTATCCCTTTGCCACTGGATCAAAGTCATGCCGCTACCTTTTGGAAATAAAGACAGTTGTCCAGACATGTAAGCCGATAATTCTTGTTTTGTTGGAATGGATAAATCCTGGTTGTTTTGCACTGCGTTCTGCCGAATGGCGTATTTGTTTAAATGCGAGATACGATGAAGGTATAGCTGCTCTAATAGTTCGAGCATTTGATACTGAACGGTAAAATAGTCAAGAATTTTTTTTTATTGCTTCACTGTTTACAAGCTCTCTGGAAATGGATTTATGGAGCTCAACACGATGAAGCAATACTTCTACATAATCTTTGGGAAAGAACCTTTGTCGAAATTCCCTGATCTCAAAACAATGTAAATCAAATTCCCTTTTAATCGCATCAGCTTGATGGAGGGAGTTGTTCATCATTTCATCTACAAGCCTTTTACAGGGTAAGTAGTAGGTGTAAAGGTATTCGTGATAGGTTACGGTTGATTTTAAGCCGTTAAATTCCACCTCCTGGGAATCATCAATTTCAAATAGGGAGATCTGTTTTCTAAGAGATCGAGGATTAACATTAATGCGGGCAATTCTCAATTGCTCCAATGCGTTGTTTAATAATTCTTTCATGACTTGTACGTTTGGTTAAAAAATTATAATAATAACGAAAGTCATTTGTCAAATGAGGTCAAATTGAAATATACTTTTTATCCTCCTGAATGGTAAAATCACCCACTTGGCAATTGGCAAGGATATATATATATACCTTGCCATTTGCCAACCTAGATATGATTTTAGGAAAGTGCCTATTTGCAAGGGTTTGCGGCGGTTTTGAGGGGAGTTTCAAAATTTGACAGATTTAGAAAATGAAACGGATCATTTTGGAGCGTTATTTACGCAAGAAAGTTTTTGAGTGAATATTCATCTATCACAATATTTTTAATAATTGTGACCAAAATACTTCGTGACAAATAACAGTATGTATTTGTCACGAAGCTGATCTTTGATATTGACTATAAAACTATGTTAATGAATAACTTATGTGGTTACTATCAAGTATCTGAGGTGTGGTGTCTGTTTTAAAGCGGTCTTTATTTTTTTCATAACATCAAAATGTTGCTTTTTGCCAACATTATAAAAGTTTTTGTATATTTGCGGTGGAATATGCCTACATTTTAGTTAAACACTAATGTTGGCATTAGTTAACATTATATAGTAATAATAGGCTGAATGATGGAAAAAAGTATCAAATATTGGCACGCAATGAGCGATCCTGCAATGCTTGAACAACTGGGTGAGTTTATTAAACAAACTCGATTGCAGCAAAATAAAACACAACAACAAGTTGCTACTGCGGCAGGAATTAATCGTTCCACAATGGTGCAAATTGAAAAAGGTGGAGGTGGAACATTACTTTCTTTTATACAAATTATGAGAGCACTAGAGCAGCTTCAAATCTTTGAGCATTTTGAAATAAAGCAACAATTTAGCCCCTTACAACTTGCTAAGTTGGAACAGAATAAACGCCAAAGAGCAAGCACTAAAAAAGACAGTCAAAACAAAAAACCTAAAAGTGATTGGTAATGATAACAACAGCATTCATCAATATTTGGAACAAACGAGTTGGAGCAATTGCATGGGATGCAAATAGTGGTTTGGCTTCATTTGAATACGAGCCTTCCTTTCTTGCGAATCAATGGGATTTATCTCCATTGAAAATGCCCATTAGTGGTGCAGAAAAACAAGTGTTTTCCTTTCCAGAATTAAGAAATACAACAACATATAAAGGCTTACCTGGTCTTTTAGCGGATGTACTACCAGATAAATACGGAAGCAGCTTAATTAACGCTTGGTTGGCAAGTAATGGTCGTCCTTCGAATAGCATGAACCCAGTTGAGTTATTATGTTTTATTGGAGCACGTGGAATGGGTGCTTTGGAATTTGAACCAGTTTTACCCAAAGCAAATAATGGAGCAACAAAAATTGAGCTAAGCAGTTTGATTCAAATTGCTCAAGAGATACTTGCAGGAAGGCAACAATTTAATGCTAACTTATCTGCTGATGAAGCAAAGGCATTGAGCGACATCTTGAAAATAGGTACTTCAGCTGGTGGGGCAAGAGCAAAGGCTGTTATTGCTTTCAATCCCGACACAAAAGAAATACGTTCAGGTCAGGCAGATGCTCCGAAAGGATTTACCCATTGGCTTTTGAAGTTTGATGGTGTTACCGATCAGCAGCTCGGTACTTCATCAGGTTATGGACGAGTAGAGATGGCTTACTATTTAATGGCTAAAGAAGCCGCAATTGAAATGACTGAATGCCGCTTACTTGAGGAAAATGACAGAGCACATTTTATGACCAAACGTTTTGATAGAGAGCATGGGAAAGGTAAAATTCATGTTCAAAGTTTTTGTGCTATCGCTCACTATGATTTTAATGAAATTAATTCGTTCAGTTACGAACAGTTATTCGAAACCATGCGAAGCATGATATTACCCTATACCGATGCAGAACAACTTTACCGCAGGATGGTATTCAATGTAATGGCACGAAATTGTGATGATCATACAAAGAACTTTTCTTTTATCATGGACAAAACAGGTCAATGGAAATTAGCCCCTGCATTTGATGTGTGTCATTCGTATCGCCCAGATAGTACCTGGGTAAGTCAACATTCAATGAGCATCAATGGCAAACGTCAGAACATTACGCGAAACGATTTATTGCAAGTAGCACAAAAAATGAACATCAAAAAAGCGGATGCAATCATCAATCAGGTGCACGAAGCTGTCAGTAAATGGGATGAATTTGCAAAACAAACAGAGGTAAAGAAAGATTTAAAAGAAGCGATTGCCAAAACATTATTGCTTTTGTAAAATAGACAAAGCATTGTTACGCTAATTGAATTGCATTTTAAATTAGGTTCATTATCTTTGTGAAACCCAAGGGAACTCAAACTAGACAATCAAGCCCTCCTTTTGGCTGCTTGGTTTCTAAGGGGGTTTCCAAAGGAAAATAGAGAAGTAAAATACTTGATATACAGGAGTTTAGTGGTTATGGTTCATAATCCTCACTCTCCGCTCAATGCAGCTGGTAGCTGTTCCAAAAGTGTGTAAGTCGTTGATTTACACACTTTTTTCTTTTTACATAAAAATATTAGCGATTGTACGCTGGTTGGATTTTCTTTTGGTGATCTCCTTCTTTTTAATTTTCTGCCAATAGACATAAATGAGCGATAGAATATATTTTATAGTTTGTTTTTAGCGCCTATCATTTTTAGCACAAAACCATATTTCGTGCCTGTTTTAATTAATTTGCGCTTAAATTTTCACTGAGAACATAGTGCCAAACAAAAGAAATTCTGCATACGTACGGATAGGCAACTGAAGGCAACGATCAGCATTTATATAAAACTTAGGCAGGAAATGTGGATAAATCAATGCGCTTACCCGAATGGGTGATTAATATTTTTTGAAAAAGTGGGTGACTAAAAATACAGCCAAGTACTCTTATTTTCCGTACAAATTACCCAATACTTACCCATTGCATCATATAAGCTGATAAAATACCGCCATAGGTGCCAAGTGCATATCCAATCACAGCTAATATGACTCCAAGCGTGGCTAGGGCTGGGTGAAAAGCAGTCGCTACTATAGGTGCAGAGGCTGCTCCTCCTATATTGGCTTGACTGCTGATGGCAACCAAAAAGAAGGGGGCTTTGATTATTTTAGCTACTACTAATAAGATAACAATATGAAAAAGCATCCAAATTCCTCCAGTGATTAGCAATGCAGGATGGGAGAATAAATCCTTCAGATTCATCTGCATTCCAATGGTAGCAACGAGGATATACAAAAATAATGTTCCAAATTTTGAGGCTCCCATGCCTTCAAATTTTCGGGCTCGGGTAAATGACAACAAAACACCAAATGTAGTAGCAAGAACCACCAACCAGAAAAAATGCGTCAATAGTGAGTCAAGACGCCACTGCTTAAGGGTACCTTCATGAAATTGGAGAAGTGGCACTACCTGAGAGGATATCCAATGGGCCATTGATACCCCTCCAAAAGAGATTCCAGCAAGTATAAAAAGGTCTTTAGTGGAAGGAGCGCTCTCTTGTTGTTTTTGAAGTTGTTCACTTTGTAAAGCCATCTTTTGAAAATAGCTGCTGTCAGATTTAAGCCATCGATCTACACGTTCACTGATGGTTGCACCGTATAAGAGAAACCCCATCCAGATATTCGCAATAATGATGTCAACCACAATCATAGAAGCAAAAATGGATTCGTTTACATCAAATATTTCTTTCATTGCAGTTTGGTTTGCTCCGCCTCCAATCCAACTTCCAGCAATGGTTGACATACCTCGCCATAATTCTTCATGGTTAAAACCTATTCCATCACCAAATAATTGAATACTTACAAACAGTGAAAAGGGTCCTCCAAATACTATACTCAGCGTGGCAGCTAAAAAAATAATAATGGCTTTAGGCCCTAATTGTAACAGACTTTTTATGTCTATACTTAGGCAAAATAGCAGCAAACTAGCTGGAAGCAGATATCTCGAACTGACTGTATACAGTGAGGTTTCTTTTATCGAAATAATACCCAAAGGCCAACTAAGTAGGGCTGGCAGTATATAGCACAATAAAACGGGTGGTATTATTTTATACAATTTGAAGAAAAAACCACTTGAAAATGAAGATGTATAGAATACAAATGCCAAAACAGCAAGAAGGATTCCAAGCAATACCGTATCATCAGCAATAGGCAATATTTTTTCCATGATAAGGTGTAGTATGTTTATGCTATACAATCTTATTTCTAAGCCGAAATATACAATTAGAAGATGACTTATTAAGGACTTGTTTTTTAAACAAATAAATATACCTGCCAACTCATTGGATGACAAATCAATACCTATATTTGCAGAATAGAATTTTGCAAATCAACATACTTGTGTCAATAATATTTGCAAAGTGAAATAACTTAACAGAATAAATATAAAATAATCCGGTTATGAGAAAATTCATTTGGATTTTTCTTTGTTTTTCAAGTTTAGGGCTATTTGCACAAGGCAATGACCCTTTTAACTTATGTGACGGATACATCATAAATGAAGATTATTCGCACAAAATCCCTAATCGAGATTTTGAAAATTTTACTTGTTGTCCAAGCAGTTATTCTCAAATGAATTGCTTGAGTAACTGGGTACAACCTTCATCGCCTACCTCAGATTATCAAAATACTTGTGGATTTGTTTTTCCTGCTGCTATTAACGCAGGACTTGTTCCTTTTCCTAGTGGAGAAGGAATAGTAGGTATGATATTTGCCAATGGGTGGCAAGAGTATGTTGGGGTTTGCCTAACAGAGGCCTTAAATCCGGAAGATACATTTCGCCTTACCCTAGATATTGCCTATACTCCAATCGACAATTTTGGTAATTCATGTGTTGGTCCTAACCATGCTCCGATTGATATCGTCTTGTATGGTCACCCTTCTTGTAATGCACTAAATATGAGTGGAAATGGCTGTCCAATACTTTCAGATCCAAGTTGGATTATTATAGGTACAGCCAATTATAATCCAACTATGCAATGGTTAGAATTGAATATTGACATAGAGGCTAGTGTACCCATCAATGCTATTATTTTAGGTTCTCCATGTGTTCTACCAGCTGGTTATGATTTGGGAGGGGGTTGTCTACCCTATTTTTACATAGACAATTTGCGCATTGAGGAAGTATTTTTTGATAAAGTAATTGAAGTTACTACTATTGGTCACCCATGTTCGGAGGATTATGAAATTTTAGCTGCCATAGACACTTTTGGTGGCGAGTGGCAGTGGTTTTTAGATGGTATAGAATTACCTGGAGAAACAAATCCTAACCTAAAGATTTCCGAAAATGGTTATCCATCGGGAACGTATTCAGTACGTTATGTCATTGACGTATATTGTTTGGTAGAAGAAATTGTAATTGATCTCACCATAAGTGATGCTCCGAACCCCAAATGTCCGCCATTTGTCAGTATTTGCGAAAATGGTGACCCTATAGAGCTAGAGGAAGGTACTCCAGGTGGTGGTGATTTTAGTGGTGCCGGTGTAAATGGAAACACTTTTGATCCTAAAGTTGTAGG
>CAYUZA010000086.1:9898-11102 GCA_964449535.1 uncultured Saprospiraceae bacterium | reverse complement strand
ACGCCAACGAGTAGCAAACATCATTCTGTCATTTTGCGCGCGTGGACTCCACATGGCTGGTCCTTTGGATAGGTTGAGCATACGAAATTGTATCGTAGTAGCATCGGTGACCAAACCAGAATAGCCACCCATAGCGTCTATTTCTCGGACGATCTGACCTTTGGCAACGCCTCCCATTGCTGGATTACAGCTCATTTGACCAATGGTCTGCATGTTCATAGTAACCAACATGACTTTGGAGCCCATGTTGGCGGCTGCAACGGCAGCCTCACAACCGGCATGACCCGCCCCTACAACAATAACATCATATACATCAAACATGGCGATAAGTGATTTCGGGTGCAAAAATACGAAGAAGTTTGAGCCTTTGCTACGATTACAGTGCTTGTCTGCCAATTCGGCTTTGTCACAATACCAATATTATTGCCTAATTTTGCTACATAAATTTGTTTTTAATGGAACACAATCCTGATTTAAAGCGCGTGTTACGGCAGCTTTTTAATGAGCGAAAACGCATAGCGCTTGTTGTAGGAGTGGTGAGTACGGCTACTGCTATTATTTCACTTTTTTTACCTAATTACTATAAGTCGACAACCATCTACTATGTTTCAAGTTCTGACATGGCAACGGTAGAACATTTTTATGGTCGTGCAAAAAAAGACCTGGAGTATTTTGGAACAGATACGGATATTGACCGGATGATGTCTGTAGCTCGTTCGAATGAGCTGTTTCAATTTTTGATTGATTCTTTTCAGTTGGCGAAACATTATGGTATTAAAATGAAAAACCCTAAAGATGGGGTAAAGCTATTTAGACGTACTCATAAGCACTTTCAGGTAGTAAAAAACAAATACAATGCCATAGAGCTTTCATTTGAAGACAAGGATCCGGTTTTTGCAGCCAAGGTTGCTAATGCTGCCAGAAACAAAGTAGATGATATTTTACTTCGATTGGTGAGAGACAAGCAAAAGTCTCAAATTGAAGCTTTTAAGGAGAATTTGGAACAAAAGGAAAGCAGTCTTCAGGTGCTTTCCAATACACTGGATTCATTGCGAAGTGTTTATAATATTGTAAACCTAAGCTCTCAATCGGATGCCATGGCTACTTTGATTAGTGATGTTGAATCCGGGTTTATTCGAGAGTCAGCAAAATTAGAAGCACTAAAGGATTCCAGGAATGTAAAAAGAGACACCATTGAGATGAT
>CAYUZA010000086.1:0-9888 GCA_964449535.1 uncultured Saprospiraceae bacterium | reverse complement strand
GGGTTTGGAAAGAGAATTGAACACCTTAAAGTCCGGTGCCGATGGCAGCACGTACAGTTTGGCGCGATTTAATGAAGGCCGACGCAAAATAGAGATAGTTGAGGCTAGCTATTTTCTAGCGAAGGAACACGTAGGTTATGATACAGAAAGACTTAAACAGCTTATTTCAGCTTATAATGCTAGAATACCCATGCTGATAATTCTGGAAGAAGCGACTCCACCAGTAATCAAACATCGGCCAGTTCGCTCGTTATATGTTTTGGGTGCTTTTCTTAGTTCATTGCTGCTGGTTTGTTTTTACGTAGTTTTTAAGGAAAGTTTCAAGACTTTTTCGCTCGAGGATTGATGCTTTTTGGATCGAACATAGCCATTAATCCGAGCCGCAATACCGTAGCGTATATCGCTATCGGAATAGCGGTTTTGTTGAGTGCGCTGGGGGTAATGATGACTGAAAACATGCTTTGGTTTGCCCTGCCAATGGGTAGTATGGTGGTCTGGGTGTTTTCTATGAATCTTCGTTATTTGTTATGGCTGGTATTTGGCATGTTGCCTGTTTCCATTGAATTTTACTTACCTAATGGGCTGGGATTAGATGTGCCGGATGAGCCTTTGATGATGCTCACTTTATTCTTTTTTGTTTTTTGGTTTGCATCTCATGCTCGAAATCTCAGGCAGGATGTGTGGGTACACCCAGTGACGTTGTTTTTGCTTCTTCAATTTGCTTGGGTGGCTGTTTGCGCTGTATACGCTCAGGAAAAAACGATTGCTTGGAAATTTTTGATTGCAAAAAGCTGGTTTTGGGGCTGTTTTTATTTGGCGGTTATTTACTGGACACATCGACTAGATGATTTAAAACGTCCATTAAAATGGTTTTTCATTGTGTTGCTTCCCGTTATGGTTTGGGCATTGGTTCGGCATGGGATTTTATACCATTTTTCATTTGCAGATGTCAATAAAGCATTGTGGCCGCTTTTTCGCAATCATGTATCCTATGCAGCACTGTTGGCTGTCAGTTTTCCATATCTAGTCTATTATGTGTGGAAAAAAAAGCGAACAGGACAGGCTTATATAGCTTTATTACTTTTTTCATTGTTTGTATTTGTGGCCATTAATTTTTCTTACACAAGGGCTGCAATGGGAGCGATTTTATTAGTGATACCATACTTTTTCATCATAAAATGGAAGTTGTCTCGCTGGTTTATGGGGGCCGCTATAATAGTCACCATTTCTTTAATAGGTTTTCTTATTAAAGACTATAGGTACATGAATATGGCACCTCGATATGAAAAAACAGTAGTGCACACGCGATTTGAAGACTTATTGGATGCCACTTATAAGTTTCAGGACATCAGCACTATGGAACGGGTATATCGGTGGGTTGCTGGATTTCATATGGTGGCCGAAAAGCCCATTTTTGGGTTTGGCCCTAATAATTTTTACCACGAATACAAACAGTTCACGGTCTCTGCCTTTCGCACCTATGTTAGTGATAATCCTGAAAAGTCGGGAACACACAATTACTATCTGATGCTCGCTGTTGAGCAAGGTTTGCCTGGGTTGATAATTTATCTGTTTATGGTTTTATTTCTGCTGATTTGGGGTGAAAACCTTTTCCACAAGGTGAAACACAATCCCGAAAAGGCATGGCTGGTGCTGGCTGCCTTGAGTAGTTTGCTGGTGATTCATGTTTTGCAGCTTATGAATGATCTGATAGAGACAGACAAAGTGGGACCCTTTTACTTTTTTTCATTGGCAGTGCTAGTTCGGATCCATTTAGATCTGCGCAAAGATCAAAAATCGGCTTTGGTAGCCAATTCTACAGAATAAACCACAAACTGAATTATACATAAAGTTTAAAGTTACAAGTGTTCTAAAATGGCGAAAAATTGATTAACTTTCTGGTTAATTTAAGCTTTGGCAATTAGTATAGAATGACCGCAAACAACCATTAACCTTTAATTTTAACAAAGAATTCTGTGCAGCACCACACAAATTATCAAATCAGTCAAAGTTATTTATCTTTAATTTAATTGACGCATTTTACCCAATTACCAACTTACCAACTAACTGAAGAATTAGAAAAATTGGTTACAATTAGAGAAAAACATTGAGGATAGAATTTGGCAATAAGTAAAAATAGTAGCTCTTACTATAGAATACATTAAGTAGTAGTGCACTACTGCTTGTTTTGAGGATAATGAAGAAAGTTTTAACTATAAAGTAAAGTAATTTAAAGTATAATGCAAGGCGACGAAATCATTAATTACCGACCTTTTTTGAAAGAAATCCTTTCAAAAATACAGCTTGCGCGGTATGAAATGCTTAAAACCGTTAGTAAGCAAACGGTGACTCTTTATTGGGAAATAGGTAAGTGAAAAAGTAAAAAGCGAAAAATGGGGCAAATCTGTTGTGGAGCAACTCTCTAAAGATTTACAAACCGAGCATCCCGGCATCAGAGGTTTTTCGTCTCGAAATATTTGGAACATGAAGAACTTTTATGAGTTCTATTCAATAAATGAAAAACTGCAACCACTAGCTGCAGAAATTGGTTGGACCCAAAACTGCCTTATATTAGAAAAGTGTAAAGACAACCAAAAAAGAGAATATTATCTCCGGAAAACTAAACAAATGGGCTGGTCTAAAACGGATTTGATAGACAAGATCAAAAAAAATCATTTCGAAAATCAGGCTTTGGCACAAAATAATTTTGAAGTAACTGTCCCACTAGAACTAAAGGCACAAGTAGCATGGGAATTTGTAGATGATTATAACATTGAATTACTCAATCCCGATTTACCTATCAGTGAAAAAGAATTAGAAAACGCCATTGTGACCAATATCGTTAAATTTTTGTCTGAAATGGGAGGCAGTTTTGCTTTCGTAGGTCGCCAATTTAAAATTGATTTTCACGAAAAGGAATATTTTATTGATTTGCTATTTTTTAATCTCAAACTCAATTGTTATGTGGTTTTTGAACTCAAAGCAAGAGAATTTGAACCCAAAGATGTGGGTCAAATAAAATGGTATATGGAATTAATAAACAATGAGTTAAAAGAGCAAAATCATAATCCTACAATTGGTATCATTTTATGCAAAAATAAAGACCGATTAATGGTAGAATATATGCTTGTCAATAATCAAGATGCTCTAGGGGTAGCTACTTTTAATAGATATGAAGAACTACCCGAAAATTATGCTAAATATCTTCCAAGCGAAGAGGAAATTATTAAAAGATTGGCAAACTTATGAAAAGTTATACTAAGTCAAATATGGTGCCTGAACAAAATGCTAACTCATAGTAGCTTACAATGTTACAAATGTAAAATTATGAATAGGAACCAGCGTTAAAACATAAGATTTGTAGATATTGTAAGTTAAAAATACTGTGCATAGCATTTACATATAATTATTAGAGCACCCATATGAGTGAAGTGATGCAGAAAATTTAGTGCTTTTATTGGAGTTTATGGATGAAAAAATCCAACTTCGCAAAGAAGAAATACGCGTATGAGGCTTGTGGGAGTATTATTGGTGTGTGTTTTATGGATGGGTCTGGAGGCACAGATTACCGATGGCGGGGACACCTTATATGGCAACGAGTGGATAGAGTATGACAAAACTTACCTTAAAATACACACGGTTGTCAACGGTGTTTACAAAATTAGTCAGTCTGAATTGCTGGCGGCCGGGATTGCATTTGACAGTATTATTGGATCCGGCATGGCACTTTATTCATTGGGGAGACAGGTCCCATTATATGTGTCCAATAGCGGACTGTTTGGTCCGGATGACTATCTTTTATTCGTGGGTCAGCCCAATGGTGATTATTTGGACAGAACCTGTTTTTTAGATCCTGAACGGGATATGTTGCAGCCAGGATATAGCATGGTCAATGATACTGCTGCCTATTTTTTAACATTTGGAAAGCTTAATCCCAAACAATATACGATAACGTCAAACCTAACTGCCGGGCTTCCTGATCCTGAGCCTTGGTTTTGGCATAGTGAAATAGTCAGACAAACCTCGAATTTTATCAAGAGACCTAATGGGTTAGGAAGCCCAAGCCGGTTTCAGGCTGGCGATGGGTTTTCGGGCCAGGCGCTATCCGAACAAGAATTAACCATACCGGTTCTTCATAAGTATGATCAAGGTCCTGAGGCGAGACTTGAGGTGCGTATGGTAGCTAATAATAGTGCAGGACATGACCTTCAAATGCGTTGGAATGATAAACCAGTGCGCTTTTTACAATTCAATTTTTTTCGCTATATAAGAGATAGCATGAAGCTACAGCTGAATGATTTACAAACTCAAAATCGGTTTAGATTCATACGGCAGGGTCCTCAAGAAAATCGCTATTCTTTGGCTTATTTAGAATTGGAATATCCCAGGAAATTCATCATGGGCGGACAGCCTTCTTTATCATTTACCCTTTTGGGCAAAGGTATTAAACAACTAAGGCTTGAAGATACGGAAGAGGGTCTCTATTCATTATTCGCACCGGAGGAAGGATGGATAGTAAGAACGATGTCATCGGGAGTTACGCTTACATTTGGCATTGAACAATCAAGTGATTCCTGTCCAATTGTGGTTTGGAAAACAGGGGAATATCTTCAACCTACAAGGATGAAAACAGTTCGTTTTAAGTCACCAGATCCTGACAATGCTGTTTTTTTAATGGTATATCACCAAGCGCAGAGGTTCAATAGTCAGGGCTCTGATGTAATTGAGGAATACCGTCAATACCGTGAAATGCAGGGAATGAAATCTTATGCTATTGATATAGAGACGCTTTATGATCAATTTGCGTATGGGATAGATCGCCATTTTTTAGCTATGCGCCATTATTTTGCCTGGCTGAAGAAATATCGACCGAATGTCGAGCACATTTTTTTGATAGGAAAAGGAATGGATATAACACATGCGCGCAGACCGGAGCAATGGAGTCAAATGCAAAAGTCATTTTTTTTACCTGTATTTGGTGTTCCGGGTAGTGACCATTTATTAGTGTGTTCTAATCATCAGCTGGATCAGTGGTTTCCTATAGGTAGACTTCCTGCCATAACTGGCGATGAAATATCCGATTACTTGGAAAAAGTACGTGCGTATGAATTGTGGCAACAGCAATCCCCTAGCGAAGAGGAGCGGAGAAAATTAAAAAGGGCTATTCATATTCATGGAGGTCGTAATGCACAAGAGCAAGAACAATTGCGAGGAATTTTAGATAGGATGCGTACGGATTTGGAATCAGGGTCGTTTGCAGCAGAGGTTTTTTCATTTGGCAAACAGTCCAATGAGCCAGTACAGGGCTCAGCACCGGAGCGTATTTATGAATTAATCAACGAGGGCATCGGTCTGATTAGTTTTTTAGGACATTCCGGTAGTACAACACTGGATTTTGACATAGACAATCTGCCAATTTATACCAATAGGGATAGATATCCTTTATTTTTTGCTTTAGGATGTTCGGTAGGTAATATTTTCAGCCCGCTAAGAACTTTAGGGGAGCGATTTAATATGGTTCCGGACAAGGGAACCATATTGTTTTTTTCTACTTCAGGATTGGGATACCCGGCTACCCTGGAGGGTTATGCGCGTAAATTGTATCAGGAAATAGGCAGACCCGGAAATTCTAATAGTTTTGGTAAATTGATTCAAGAGGTTAATATCTCTAATGCAGATACACCAAATCGTTTGCTTCAGGAGACAATAGAACAGCATGTGCTAAATGGCGATCCGTCGCTTAAGCCTCATTATGCTGAGAAGCCAGACTATGTTTCAGATGTTACATCGGTTCGAATAAATCCGTTGCCAATTACTACAGAAACAGATACCATCACCTGCACATTTGATATTCTAAATATAGGTTCGCATCAAAGACAAATATTAAATATTGCCTATGAACTCATCTACCCGGATGGTCGACAGCAAATTGGACAATGGACAACCGACAGCACAGCTGGATTTAGAAATGGCACCTCATTTTCAATTCCATTTTTAGAACCTCGTGCAACAGGTGTGTATTCCCTTAATTGGCAGATTGATCCAATGGCCATGATTGAAGAGGGGCCATTTCCTGAAGCTATTAATAATAACCGCCTGCAAGAACCTATTAAGTTTTTCGTGGGAGATAGTAAGATAAGACCATCATATCCGCCTGATTTGTCGATATTGGGAGAGGATAGTGTGCGATTATACGCCCGAGTTCCTACTATTTTGGAAACAGAAAGTTCATTTACCTTTTTATTAGATACCACACCATTATTTGAGCAACCCTTGGTGCACACAGGGTCTGTGTCAATCGGCGCCATCCATGTTGATGCAGAATTTAACCTAAAGACCTATCCTGATTCTACTACTTTTTATTGGAAGCCAATGTTGGAAACGGGGGATACAACGACATTGAACACTGGTGAGATTTATAGTTTTACCCTCATCAGGGGAGTATTAACGGGTAAAGGGATGTTTTCTGCGACGCAATTTAATCGCGGCCAATTCACTTCCATGAACTTAGATAGTTCGGGCTATTGGCGGCATAATACGGTCGATCGTCAGTATTTGATTAGAAATTCTATATTTGTAAATAGCGGGTATCCGGCAGGATTTTACGATGGTCAGCGGATAGCTGGTTTTTTTCCTTTTGTTAGTGTGTTGGAAGGAGTAGGTGTGGTGGTGATGTCACCTCATACTGGTGATCGATGGGAAAACCCTTCGCCAGGGCGCTATGGAAGCGTGAATATATCTGGTGTACCTACCGTATGTTTTCCTTTTGCCACGCGTCAGGCAGCTTCCAGGAAGTCATTGATTTCAATGCTAAAAGACAGCATTCCAAATGGATCTACAGTTCTCATTTATAGCTTATTGCGCAATGATCAGTCTACTTATGGCGCTGAAGAGTGGGCGCAGGATTCAGTAGAATTAGGCACAAATCTTTTTCAAATACTGGAAAAAGAGGGGTTTTCGGGCATACGAGAATTAGCAACTGCACCTGGATATAGTTTTACAGGGGCTTTTGTAAAGGGACGTGGAGTAATAGATTTTAAGTTGGCACAGCGGCCGGGGGATACACTCACCAGTAGTATAGTGGTTGCTGAAGCACTTAAAGAAGGTAGCTTTGAATGGGATATAAATAGTCTACAATCGTTGGAAAGTGTATTTTGGAAGGTTGGTGCGCCGCAAGGTTTTAATAATGGTAATATGGAGATTGTTTTGGACAACAGACAAAGTATTGTTCGGCGGTGGACTGATGAAAAAGGTAGTGAAAGTTGGCCTGTGGAGCAGTCAGATGTAGTCAAATTGTCAATTCAATCAGCTCATCCTTTCCGGGAGGCATTTCAGCTAATGCATTGGGGTGTTCTTGGCTTATTAAAGCCCGACTTAAGTTGGACATCCATTCGATGGGGAACAGGAAACGATACACTTCAACAAGGTGCACCAATTACATTAATCGGTGACATTCGTAACCTAAGTAATCAAGGCTGTCCACCGTTTATGCTTTTTTTACAGGTTCAGGATTCTCAAAACAATATATATGCCGATACGATAAGCATGGATAGTCTTGGCCCTTTGGAACAGCGTGAGTGGAAACAGACCTTATCTTACTCAGCATTTAAACCGGGCATTAACAAAATTTTGTTGAGTCTTCGTGCCAAAATGGGTGTGGGTGAATTGAGATTGGACAATAATGATTTGGAAAGGGGTATTTTTGTACAAACAGATGAGTCCGGACCTTTGCTGGATGTATGGATAGATGGGAATCGAATTCTGGATGGAGATTTGGTATCGTCTCGACCGGAGATTGAGATTAGACTAGAGGACAACCAGGAGTATTTGCGATTAGATAAGCCTGAACAATTTAATATCCAGTGGATGCGTCCAGGAAGCACACGTGCTGAAGAAATCCCAACTTCGGCACCCGGAATTACTTACCTACCAGCCCCTGCTTCAGGCAAGAACGAGGCTAAGGTTATCTACAAGCCAGAATATCTGGAAGATGGAATACATCAGCTTATTGTTCAGGGATTTGATGCACAGGGCAATCCTGCGGGAAGAGATGCCTTTCGTTTGCGATTTGAAGTTAAAAATCAGTCAGCTATTTCGGCGTTAACTAATTATCCTAACCCATTCTCCAGTCAGACACGGTTTGTGTACACTTTGAGTGGCAATAAACCCCTAGAGAGGTATCAAATTCGCATATATACATTATCTGGTCAATTGGTCAGGACTTTGAGTCATCTCGAGCTTGGTCCGCTAAAAATCGGCAAACAACTCACTGAAAACGCCTGGGATGGACGAGATCAGTACGGACAACCGCTGGCTAATGGAGTGTATCTTTATAGAATAGCGTTGGATCAAGTCGACATGGAAAACTACATGACCTTGGAAAGTTCACTAGATCGTTTTGCTGAGCACGGGTGGAGCAAATTGGTAATACTTCGCTAGTTATGGTTTGTCGCGTATCCTCACATAGTGAATAAAATCAGTTCGGGGCGGCGAGCTAAGGCCTGCCTGACGACCCATGGTGATCAATTGCCCGCGATGATAAGTGCTATGATTCATAGTGTGTTGAATAATATCCATAACTGCCAATGGATTGTCTGGATTGGATCCACTTCGCAAGCTGCTAATCTCTTTTTCATTTAACTGCTCAACATAGGTCAAAAAGTCATTTGAGGCATTTAACCAAGCGGTCAATAGTTCTTGATTGTTTCCAGTAAAAGTGTTTCCTGGTATAGGGTCTATGTCGAGATTTTGGAGTACGCGAAGCCAGAGATATTCTGCATTCCATATATGAATGACCGTTTTGCGAAGGGTATTGAAGCTTGATTCAATGGGTTGATTCATGGCTTCAGGTGTAGCGTTTTCAAGCCAATTTGCCAGTTGTTGATTTGCCCACTTATTATAAGCTACATATCGTTTAATAAGAGAATCTGATGTCATAGATTGTGATAAATTGATTGGTTGTTGCGTTTGCCTATTTGCTCTTAGACCGGGAATTACCAAGCCAAATATCAGCACAAAAAGTGTGTATTTTTTCATAGATCATGATTCAACGGTTAAAAAGAAAACGTTTTTGGAAAGTTAAAGATGGTATAACAAGGAAATAATGGCAGTGGTTGTAAGCATGGAATAAAAAAGGGTGGAGTTGTATACCCCACCCTTTGTATCTAAAAATTGAATAAAATAGTTGCTATTCGCCTTCTCCTATCTGGCTGAGCAGCTCATTTACTGCTTCTGTATTTTTAGGTTTGGCATTAAATATTAGTCCGGTATTTGTAGCGTCAACAAGGATTTGATCACCTGGACCAAAGGTACCAGATAGTATTTGTCTGGAGAGTTCATTAATCAGCTCCCGCTGCAAAACTCTTCTCATGGGTCTTGCACCAAACTGTGGATCGTAACCCAAATCAGCCAGCATTTTAATAGCTGCTGGTGTAAGTTCCAGCCTCATATCCTGCTCAGAGAGATTTTTGCGTACCTGTCTTAGCTGAATATCCATGATCTGCGCAATTTCTTTTTTGGTAAGTGGCAAGAACATGATTTGTTCGTCGATACGGTTGAGGAATTCAGGCCGTACTGATTGCTTGAGCAAATCGAAGACTTCCAGCTTGGTGGTCTCAAGAACTTCCTGACGCTTGGTGTCGCCCAGAGAGGCAAGGTCCTCAAAATTTTCAAGGATGATTTCTCCGCCTAAATTGGAAGTCATTATGATGATGGTATTTTTGAAATTGGCCAGTCGACCTTTATTGTCGGTAAGATGTCCATCGTCGAGCACTTGTAAGAGGATATTGTACACATCCGGGTGTGCTTTTTCGATTTCATCCAGCAAAATAATGGAGTAAGGTCTACGTCTAATGGCCTCTGTAAGCTGACCACCTTCATCATATCCGA
>CAYUZA010000085.1:0-11216 GCA_964449535.1 uncultured Saprospiraceae bacterium | reverse complement strand
TTAGGATCAAGCTTACCTTTAGATTTAGCCATTTCTTCAACCGTAACCTTCTTGCGTTTACGCTTGCGCCTTGCATCTGCATCTCCTGAGTCCGCTCCAGCAGGAGGCGCCGGAGTTTTAGCTACAGGGGTAGGCTCTGGTTTTTTATCACGACTCGGACGAGAAAATTTTTCTGTGTCAATTTTACCTAAAATCTTGAGTCCCTTAAGCTGAGGCGTTTCTGCACGCATGAGCTCTTGCTCAGGGGCAGCCTCCGGCGTAATATCCATTTTGTCTTCAGGCTTACCAGATCCTTCTTCTATTACCGGTACCCCCAAATTTGGCTCTGTATCAACAATAGGTTCCGTTATCTTTTGTTCAACATCGGGAACAGCTTCTTCTTCCTTTTTAGGTTCTTTTTTCTTAGGCTTCGTTGCATCTAAGTCAATTTTTCCAACAACCTTTGGACCGACTAGCGTATGCTTCTCTGCGGTTTCTTCTTTTGGAGGTTCTTTTTCCTCTACTACTGCGGATTCAACAGGAGCAACCACTGGTTCAGCGGGAGCTGTTGTTGGCACACTTTTCGAGGCCTCTGGCTTTTCTTCCTTTTTAGCGACAGGACGAGTTCCAATCACCATCTTATCGGCCTTCTCCTTCACAGCCAAAGAGGACTGAAACTCCTTGAGAAGAGCATCATACATCTCATCTGTGATCATGGCTGTAGGTTTGGAATCAATATCGAACCCTTTGGAATGCAAAAATTCCAAAACTGTATTGAGTCCAACACCCAGCTCTTTTGCAACTTTAATTACCTTCATGCTATCTTTTTAGACTCACCAACTAGGTTTGTCTTGTCTTTTCAAAAAGCAAAAATACGAAATTCAATGATTATTATTCGTCATCAAATTCGGCCTTCATAATTCTCATTACCTCCTCTATTGTCTCCTGTTCAAGATCTGTCCTTCTCACCAACTCCTCCACGCTAAGATTTAAAACACTTCTAGCTGTATCACATCCAACATTTTTCAACTGCTCGATAACCCAAGCATCTATTTCATCAGCAAATTCTTCCAGGTCTACATCATCTACTTCGATTTCTTCCACATCCCGGAATACGTTTATTTCATATCCAGTAAGCTTCGAAGCGAGTTTTATATTGGATCCGCCCTTTCCTATGGCCAGGGATACCTGATCTGGTTTTAAATAGGCCGTAGCTATCTTATTGGTAGTATCCAGCTCGATACTACTAATTTTGGCAGGCGTCAACGAACGCTGAATAAATAGCGTTTCGTTGGTGGTAAAATTAACAATGTCAATGTTTTCATTTCTCAACTCTCGAACAATTCCATGTATGCGGGACCCTTTCATACCCACACATGCTCCTACAGGATCAATGCGATCATCATAAGACTCAACTGCCACTTTAGCTCGCTCACCTGGCAAACGCTCGATCTTGCGAATTACGATTAAACCATCTTCAATCTCTGGCACTTCTTGCTCCATCAATCTTTCCAAAAATGCGTTGTCTGTCCTGGATACAAGCACAAATGGGGCATTATTGCGCATTTCTACAGACTTGATGACCGCTCTTACAGAATCACCTTTTCTATAAAAGTCACCTCTAATCATATCCGTTTTAGGCAATGTGAGTTCGTTGCCAGTTGCATCATCTGTTAAGAGTACATCTTTTTTCATAATCTGCTGTACTTCTCCCATCACCAACTCTCCTACCCTGTCAGCATATCGCTTATAAATTTCATCTTTTTCCAACTCCATGATGCGAGATACCAGTGTCTGTCGCGCGGCCATGATGGATCTACGGCCAAATTCTTCCAAACCCAGCTGCTGATAACACTCCTCTCCAATGTCATAATCCTCATCAATAGCTTTCGCCTCAGATTCTGATATTTGACTGATTTCATCTGTGACCTCGCCGTCAGGCACAATTTCGCGAACCCTCCACAATTCCAGGTCACCTTTCTGTGGATTAACAATCACGTCAAAATGCTCATCTGAGCCATATTTCTTTTTGATAAGCGTACGAAATACATCTTCCAGCACCCGCACCATTGTAGGGCGATCAATATCCTTGCCGGATTTAAATTCCGAAAACGTTTCTGCTAAATTCAACATGGTTATAAACGTTTATGGTGTAGTTAGTTTTATAATTGCTTTCCTTATCTCCGCATATGGATATTCTACCTTATGCTGCACATTTACATTCTTTTTGCCTTGCTTCTCTCTGGTAGTCCATTCAATGGTAAAGGTGCTGTCATCTGCCGCAGTAAGGACACCTTGTTGAACTTTCCCGTCTTCCAAGGTTACTTGCAGATTCCTTCCAATATTCTTCCGGTACTGTCTTGGCCATAATAACGGTCTACCAACTCCTGCCGAAGAAACTTCCAACAAATAATCCTCCCCCATTATCCTTGACTCATCGAGATAAGACTCTAAGTATCTGCTCACTTTTTTACAAATATCAAAGGTTATGCCCGAGTCACTGTCCAGATAGACTTCCAGGCGCTTACCCTTCTGATCCATTTCTACCAAAAAATGATCTTGGTTTCCCTCCTGCTCAAAGAAGAGCCCTAAATAAGAAGCAAGCTGTCGAGTGATTTCAGTCTCTGTCATAGTAAAAAAAAGAGGGAACCCTCGGTTCCCTCATTCTCTTCGAATTTTATTACGCCGCAAATATACAGCTAATTATCTGATAATACGCTATTAATACTCCTTTTTTTACAAAGGCTTATTTTCATCTACTTGCAGGCGCTGTCGCTCCAACATTCTATGATAATAACCTTTTCGCTCAATCAACTCATGATGAGTACCAAACTCAATGATTTTACCATGATCCAACACGATAATCTTATCAAAATGTAAAGATTCGTAAATGCGATGTGTTATTATTATGGCTGTTTTGCCTTTCAAAACGGTATCAAGATATTCTAAAATCATTTGTTCAGTATGGGTATCCACGGCCGATAAACAATCGTCTAAAATCAGAATATCCGGATCTTTGATGAGGGTTCGCGCCAAAGAAATTCGCTGCTTTTGCCCCCCCGACAACATTACACCACGCTCGCCCACCACAGTTTCATAACCTTCAGAAAACCCCGTTATATCGTCATGAACAGATGCAAATCGCGCAACTGCCTCAATTTGACCCTGATCAAAATTTCCATCTACAAAAGCAATGTTATCTCGTACATTTTCAGAAAATAAAAAAACATCTTGTGGCACATAACCTATCCTTTCCCTAAGGTATTCAAGCTGGAAATCCGCCAAGGGTATATTATCAATGAAAATTTTCCCTTGTTCAGGTTCATACATTCTCACAAGAAGATCTGCAATCGTCGTCTTGCCAGAACCAGCATGTCCAAGTATCGCTACGCGCTCACCCGCGCCTATTTCGAACTGTACTTGGTTCAATGCTTTTATGCCTGTATCCGGATAAGTGAAATTAACACCCTCAAAACGTATAGCTCCTTTTATAGGTACCTTCTTTTGACCCTGCGGCTTTATTTCAGGGTGAATATGCATAAATTCATCAATACGTCGCTGGGATACAGCCGCCTGCTGTACCAAAGAGGCTATCCAGCCCATAGACGTAACTGGCCAGGTTAGCATATTAACATAAATAACAAATTCAGCCACATTGCCTGCCTGCAAGGTGCCTTCCATGACCTGCCTGCCACCAAAATAAATGGTTAATATGGTACTGGTTCCAATAATTAATAACATCAATGGAGTAAAAAGTGACTCTACACCCGCCAGTCTCATTGATTTTTCTTTATAAGACTGCGTTTCCTTTTTAAAAACCTCTCCTACTTGCTCTTCTTTTACATAAGATTTTACAATCCTGATTCCCGAAAACACCTCCTGCGCAAGAGAATGCAAAACCGACAATTGCTTTTGAATACGCTCACTCCTGCGATTGATGATGTTGGATACAAAATAGATGGACACAGAAAGAATAGGCAATGGCAGCAAAGAATAGATAGCCAGCTCCGTATTTACCGAAAACATACTGCTTATTACAAACGTAAACAAAAAAACAATATTGATGGCATACATAATAGCTGGCCCAGTGTACATGCGAACCTTTGACACATCTTCTGTAATACGCGCCATCAAATCACCCGTCTTATTGCGCCTAAAAAAACCTAGATCCAGCGTTTGATAATGAGCATAAATATCCTTGCGCATGTCGTACTCAATCAAACGCGAAGTGACAATGATGGTCTGCCGCATAAAAAACATAAATACACCCATCAAAAGTGCATAACCCAATACAAGACCCGCAAATTTGAGCAAATCATATTTCAGTAAATCAATGCTTGTAGCAATATCATTTTTGCTATCGAGCTGTTCTACTACCAAATTTAAAGCATCGCGTATGGCTTGTGGCTGCAATATTTGAAAATAATTTGCCAGACATACGAAGACCACCCCCATCAATAGTCGCCATTTGTATCTAATAAAATAAGGCCTCAGCGATAATAGACTGTTCAAAGTGATCTTTTTTAGAATTAACAATCTGCAGACAAGTGAGTTGAAAAATGAACAGGCAAAAAATAAACTGCTCACGATCTAATGCAAAGATACAGCAATTAGGCAGATTCGATATTTTAGTGAAGATGTGCCAATCTAACTCTTTAATCCGTACTAAAACATTTCAATTAACACAGAAATACCTGCTAACATCAACGTGGGTTGCCCCCAAGATAGTAAGAATACAAATGCCACAGGGATACTGAAATCGTAAAAATATAAACCACTAAAAACCAATCAATAGTATTAATCAAGTTTGTAGACACATTATTATCTTAAGCAAATTCCTGCTATATTGATTCTCTATCTATCACTCCCCTTATCTACAACCAAAGCATAAGGTGGCTTGTTAATCCATCCAGACCTGAAAAGTCCTTTATCTTTGATCGAATAAATTAACAGAGACATTACCCTTCTAGTATGACCCAACATAATAATGAGGAAACAAACCAGGACACCAAGAAGTCCTTTTCCTTTTCAAAACTAAAAAGAGCACTATCCATTTTTACTTTTATTCTACCATACAAGTGGCAAATGATAGGAGGTCTAGTCTTATTATTCCTGTCCAGTATGGTTTTTATGGTTTTTCCCTATTTATCGGGGTTAATGATTGATGTAGCCCAGGGAAAAGGCAAATATGATCTTACATTGGCAAACATAGGCTGGATCTTGGCTGTCATATTATTGATCCAAGGATTTTTTTCCTACGCAAGAGTGATGTTATTTGCACGGGTGTCAGAAAGCGGTATTGCAGATGTTCGTCGGGCCGTGTATCAGAAAATCATATGTCTTCCCATCTTCTTTTTTGAGCAGAACAGAGTAGGTGACCTGGTAAGCCGGGTGACTGCAGATGTTGAAAAATTATACAGTGCTTTTTCCGTGACCCTTGCAGAATTCGTCCGCCAGGTGATTATCCTTATTGCAGGTATTCTTTTTTTAGCATTCACTACTCCTAAACTAGCACTTATAATGCTACTTAGTTTTCCAGTTATCGTAGTTGGAGCTATGTTTTTTGGTAGAATCATTCGAAAATTATCGAAAAAAAGACAAGAAGAACTGGCAGCTAGTAATACCATTCTAAATGAAACGTTCCAGACAATCCAAGTAGTAAAAGCATTTAGCAACGAGCTTTTTGAATCATTGCGCTACCGAAAATCAATTGATGAAGTTGTACGGGTATCAATGAAGTATGCATCGGGAAGGGCCTTGTTTGCCGTTTTCATCATTACGCTCTTATTTGGAGCATTGTTTTTTGTCATTTGGGAAGGTGCAACTATGGTTCAACAAGGGGAAATAAGCGCTGGCCAGCTGGTGGCTTTCGTAACCTACACTGCCATAATTGGAGGAGCAATAGCCGGTCTGGGCAACTTCTACACAGAATTATTAGGTGCAGTAGGAGCCACGGAAAGACTTCGGGAAATTCTCGAAATGGAAAATGAAATAATCATACAGCAGACCGAAAAAACAACAAAAATTGACCTAAAAGGCGACTTTCGTTTCCGAGACGTACGTTTTTCCTACCCATCAAGACCAGATGTATCCGTATTGAATGGCATTAACCTACATATACCTGCAGGTAAAAAAATAGCCCTTGTGGGTGCAAGTGGCGCTGGAAAATCTACCATTGCTCAACTTATTTTCCAGTTCTATAAAGTGAACTCCGGATCCATAGAAGTCGATGGAAAAGATATATATTCGATAGATCTTCAGGCATATAGAAACAACCTTGCCATTGTTCCTCAAGAAGTTATGCTATTTGGTGGCACCATTAGAGAAAATATTCAGTATGGTAATCCAAACGCATCGGAAGAACAAATCCGCTTAGCAGCAGCACAGGCCAACGCGTTGGAATTTGTCGATGCTTTTCCAGAAGGTATGGACACCATTGTAGGCGAACGCGGCGTAAAACTTTCGGGAGGTCAACGACAGCGCATTGCCATTGCAAGGGCCATTTTACGCAATCCCACACTGCTGGTTTTGGACGAAGCTACATCATCATTGGACTCTCAAAGTGAAAAAGATGTGCAAGACGCATTAAACAATCTAATGCAAAATCGAACCAGTATCATCATAGCTCATCGACTTTCCACCATACGGGATGTAGATTGTATATATGTATTGGACAAAGGTAAAATAGCTGAAACGGGAACCCATCATGAACTTATGTCTCGTACCGGAGGGATCTACCGTCGATTGGTAGAATTGCAGGATGATGGGGTTGATCCCAACGAATAAATTCACCCTTTAAACTGGGTTTTTCAGTATTATAAGAACAAAAGTGATTAGCGAAATAACAACAAGCCACCAGCGCAAATCCTTGTAAAAAATTTTGGTTTGATTTTGAAATGTATCCACGTTAAAAAAACTTGAGTTAGGTATTTAGGTTGAGTATACTTTTATACATCCAAATATGATACCATAGTTTTTTCTTGTTATATGATAGGCCCCGCCTAGTCTATATCATATCCGTTTAAAATTAATTTGTTAATACCGGCAGGAAGTCCAGGTCCATAATATACAAATCCAGTATAAATCTGAATCAAATCTGCCCCTTGCTTAAATTTTACGAGCGCATCTTTCGGTTCCATTATCCCACCCACACCAATAAGGCTGATGTGTTTCGGCAACCATTTACGAGCCAACCCGAGCACAGTATTGGAGCGTTCAAATACTGGTTTACCACTAAGGCCACCCGCACCAATCGCCTCCAAGCGCTCTTTATGGGTCCGCAATCCTTCACGGGAGACAGTGGTGTTGGTTAATACCAAACCCGCAAGACCAGTTTCTTCTGCCAGTTCACAAACTTCTGCTATCTGGCTATCGTCCAGATCTGGTGCTATTTTGAGGGCAATGGGCTTAGCTTTTCTTCCGCTATTTACATCTTGGAGTCGCATTAAAATATTGCGGAGTGGCTCTTTCTCTTGTAAGCTACGCAAACCAGGTGTATTGGGCGAACTCACATTCACTACAAAATAATCTACAACGTCATATAGTTTTTCAAAACAAATCATGTAGTCCTTGTACGCCTCTTCATTAGGCGTATCTTTATTTTTGCCAATATTACCCCCCAAGATGATTGCATTATTCTTGCGTTTCTCTAATCGACGCACCATGGCTTCTACCCCATCATTATTGAACCCCATTCTATTAATCAATGCTTTGTCCTGTGGAAGTCTAAACAATCTTGGTCTAGGATTGCCTTGCTGTGGTCGAGGTGTAACCGTACCTAACTCCAAAAATCCGAACCCCATTTTTTCAAGTGTAGACAAATAGCGGGCATCTTTATCAAATCCTGCAGCTAATCCCACAGGATTAGTAAAACTAAGTCCCATAGATTCCCTAACTAATCCTGGAATTTTATCAGTTGAACCTCCACCAAGCAGATGATGCCCGAAGGGGAATTTTGCCGCTATAGATGCCATTCTCATAGCTAGGTGATGCGCTGACTCAGGATCTATCGAAAATAGCAGCGGTCGAATTAAGGAATTATACATTACTCTTCAGGTTTCAAATGTAACGAATGAACCAATTTCTCTAAAAGAGGATTTTTTTCAACTAAATGTTGATATTTTTCAGCGGTCGTGACAGGTCTGGAAGGGCCTTCTTTTTCCCTATTCAATGCTGGATCAATCTCTACCTTTAAAAGGAGTCCAGGGGTATGTGTTTTAAGCCTAATGTAATCCAGCAATTTAGTTTCTTGGATGATTGCATTTTTAGCCAGCTGCGTACCGACCATTACAATGATATAGTTTCCATCCAACTGGGGCAAGTATTGCTCCAACAAAATACGGGTAGAAGGTGAAGGGCAATCACTGGCATACGCCATCCAATATTCCATCAAAGTGTTGCCGTCAAGACTTGACTTTTTATCAGCCCTTTTCTTCTCTTCTTCTTCTACCTCTTGCTTGAGTTCCGCAAGGCTTTTCAGAGCCATAACAGGTTTGAAAGCTTGTACTTTTTGGGTCGTAGCCTTGACTTCAGAAGGCTGTAAACTTTCTTTTTGCTCTTTTACAGGAGTATTATTTTTCTTTTCAGACAGCGGCTGATCCAATAGAGCTTGTTCCTTGGGCAAAAGAGGTGCCTCTATGCGGGCTTTTTTTTTTCATGGTCCTCCGGCGTCCATTCAGTCTGTACAACCGAATTTAAGTAGCAAAGCCTAACAAGTGTCATTTCGGCAAATAATCGCTTGTTGCGCGCTGCCCGATAATGGATATCTGCCTGATTCAATTCATCTAGTGCGCTTACCAAAAAAGAAGTGGATACCATAGCAGCTTGATCTGCATAGCGCACCGCTAGGGCCTCTGGAATATCCATCAAAAGTAAAGTACCCGGACTTTTAGCCATAAGTAAATTACGCATATGCTCAGCTAATCCTAAAATAAAGGTGTCTGGCTCAAAACCCCTCTGTATGATTTCATGAAACTGACGCAAAACCTCTGGCAGCTGCTGCAACATAAATGCATCTGTCATGGTCATAAAAACATCATAATCAAGAACATTTAACTGATCCAGAACCCTTTCATAATTAAGCTCACCCTGCCCTCCGCTTACCAATCTATCAAAGATGGATAATGCATCACGAAGAGCTCCATCTGCTTTACGAGCTATGAGGTGTAGTGCTCTATCATCCGCCTTTATTTGTTCGAGATCACTTATTTTTCGCAAATGCTCACTAATATCTGGTATTCCAATACGTCTAAAATCATAAATCTGGCATCTTGAAAGAATGGTAGGCAAAATTTTGTGCTTTTCTGTAGTTGCCAGAATGAAAATAGCATACGGAGGTGGCTCTTCCAGCGTTTTCAAGAATGCATTAAAAGCCGCTTGCGACAACATATGCACCTCATCTATGATAAACACTTTATAAGTACCACCCTGCGGGGGAATGCGCACTTGATCAACCAATGTACGAATATGCTCTACCGAATTATTGGAAGCAGCATCTAATTCAACTATATTGAAGGAGGCGTTGTTTTGAAAGGACAGACACGAATCACAGGTGCCGCATGGCTCCAATTGCTCTGAGCGCTGCTTGCAGTTGATAACTTTTGCCAAAATCCGCGCACACGTAGTTTTTCCTACACCCCTCGGTCCACAAAAAAGAAAAGCATGTGCCAAATGATCGCTTCTAAGCGCATTTTTTAATGTCTCCGATATATGCGCCTGCCCCACTACGTCTTCAAAACGCATGGGCCTATACTTTCTGGCGGATACTTGATAGGATGACATAAAGCTCTCTGTCTGAAAAAGACCCTAAAGATAGGTTTATTTTATATAAATCAAAGGGCTATTTGTTTGCTTAAGAGCAATATTTACCCACCTTTATTTTAGATTTTTTTTTGACCAATTGCTCACTGAACAATCGATTCAATTATATACCTGGCACTTTATTGCGGAAAAATTTGTTGTTGTTATATGGCTTTGTGTGATTATCAAAGGTTGTAATGTTATATGTCTTTTAATTATTGCATGAATTTACCTGCGCTTTTAATGACTTGGCGAATTGCAAGTATTATGCTGGTGTTTTATTTGATTGGCATACCAGCCGCCAATGCACAGTATTTCGGTCAAAACAAACCAAAATATACCCGACAGTCCTTCGAAATATTAGAAACTGAACATTTTGAATGGTATCATTATCTTCAAAAAAACAGACCATTGTTGGAGAATATTGCTCTAGATGCTGAAATTTGGCACATCGCGCACAGCAGATTATTTAAAGACAGTATACCGTTTAAAAACCCCATAGTACTGTATAACGATCATGCTGATTTTCAACAAACTAATACTATATTTGGCCAAATTGATCCAAGTACAGGTGGCGTAACAGAAGCTTTAAAAAGCAGAGTTGTTATACCTCTTGCATTTACTCGCCAGCAAACTCATCATGTATTGGGGCACGAGCTGGTTCACGCCTTTCAATTCCAAGCCATTCAGCAGGCAGATTCTACCGATCTGGATAATTTGCGCAATGTACCGTTATGGCTTATCGAAGGTATGGCTGAGTATTTTTCATTGGGGAAAATCGACCCTCACACTGCTATGTGGATGCGAGATGCGGTACTGCATGATGACATCCCTTCCATAAACGAAATGTCCGTTTTTTTGGAGTATTTCCCATACAGATTCGGTCAAGCATTTATGGCCTTTTTAGGTAGCGAATATGGCGATGAAATAATTGTCCCCTTTTTTATGCGGACTGCTCTGGTTGGTGTGGATCAGGCTTGCAGGGATTTATTAGGAGCAGATGCAGATGAAATATCGAAACGCTGGGTAGATTCTCAAAAAAGAATCCATACACCATGGCTTCAAGACTCTCTAACCATGGATTTACCCCCCTTACTTTCGAGTCTTAGATGGATAAGGAGCTATAACAAAATGGCTCCTGCTGTAAGCCCGAATGGAAAATATGTCATTTTTTTATCCGACATGAATGGTTTGTCGATGGATCTTTTTCTGGCAGAAACCAGTACAGGAGACATCCTTTACAAAATCCATTCCGCTGACTCTGGTTCAGACATAGATGACCTGCAATTCTTAGAATCTTCTGGTACCTGGTCTCCAGACAATCGGCAGTTTGCCTATGTAGGTTTTCAAGGTGGAAAAAATGTAATTATAACGGTAGATGTACAAAAACCCAAACGAAAAAAAGTCATATCAATTGACGGCCTGCGAGCATTTACGCA
>CAYUZA010000084.1:0-11253 GCA_964449535.1 uncultured Saprospiraceae bacterium | reverse complement strand
TGATAATCGTTTGCAATATGGGCTACTTTTTCTAAATACTGATGATGAAATAGATATTTTTTAGGGGGTCTTTAAGATTCTATTTTTTACGCTTCAGTTGCGGCAATTACTTTTTATCCACTGCGGCTGAAGATAAAAACTTAATGTTTTTGCGTAGCCCTTCTAGGCGGATTCTCTTTACTGGAGTACGATCCAGGATCCGATCAAAAACTTCTTCTGTAATTTCTTCCCATTCTTTTTTGGTCATCTTCAGCATGGATGGATCCGGTTCAAATGCTGGTTCATGGTGTGGTCGAGCAAATCTATTCCATGGACACACCTGCTGACAGATGTCACATCCAAAAGCATATTGAGCCATTTTTCCGCTAAAGACTTCTGGGATTTCATTCCGAAGTTCTATAGTCAGATATGAAATGCAACGGGATGCATCTAAAATATAACCTTGATCTGAAAATGCATCTGTGGGGCAGGCATCTATACATCTTCTACAAGTGCCGCAATAGTCTTTGATAGGGGCATCATATGCCAATTCCAAGTCTATAATCAATTCTGCCAAGAAAAACCATGATCCTTTTCCGGGCTGAATACTCAGCGTATTTTTTCCGGTCCAAGCTAATCCAGACCTCGCCGCCCAATCCCGCTCCAGCACGGGACCAGAATCTACAAAGCAACGCCCTTGCACCTCACCTACCTCTTCACGCAGCCAATTGAGCAAAAGTTTAAGTTTTTTGCGGACTACCTTGTGATAATCAGTTCCATATGCATAGGTAGCTATTTTTGGCGCTTCCGGATCCTCTTGCGTTACGGTAGTATAATAGTTATATGCTAGAACAACTACAGATTTGGCCCCAGGAACTAGTTTAGTTGGGTCTGTACGAAGCTCAAAATGGTTTTCCATCCATTTCATCTGTCCATGAAAACCTGAATGCAACCACTGTTCTAACCGGCGGGATTCAGTATCCATTTTTTCAGCTTTGGCAAATCCCACCGCTTTAAATCCCAAACTCAAAGCTTTGGCGCGCAATGCAGCTGACCATTTTTCTTTTTTGGACATTCCTTAGAATTACACATTGAAGGTAAGATGTTTTAGCATAAATCTGATATAAAGCGCATCAATTCAGTTAAAATCCGTAAACCATTAAAAAAGGACCAAGAAAGAAATGTGAAGAGCGAAGCCCTAATCTTATCAAAGGATTAAAAGTCACAACTAAGCTGCAAGACTAGGGCACCTAAAAATATTAACAAAAAACAGAAAACAATGAACGACGAACCCAACTTGACAAATTGTATTCTGTTGACAATATTGGTAGAATGTAAGCTGGGAGAAGCTGCCAATTAAATGAGTTCTGACATTCTGTCACCCGGTATTCAAATGGCATATACTTTGTAATACGACTTATGTTTATTTGTTAACTGCCATTCAAAACAAAATTTGATATGCAAAAAGGTCAAATCAGTGTCCAAACGGAAAATATTTTTCCGATTATTAAACAGTTTTTATATTCAGACCAGGAGATTTTTCTCCGTGAATTGGTTTCCAACGCTGTAGATGCTACCAACAAGCTAAAAACATTGTCCTCAAAAGGGGAATTTAAAGGGGATTTGGGAGATCTAACCATTGAAGTAATTCTAAATGAAGAGGCCAAAACGCTTACCATTAGGGATAAGGGCATTGGACTCACTCATGATGAAGCGGAGCGTTATTTAAATCAGGTTGCCTTTTCCAGCGCGGCTGAATTTTTAGAAAAATACAAAAATGAAACGAATATTATCGGTCATTTTGGACTTGGTTTTTATTCAGCTTTTATGGTAGCTTCACGTGTAGAGGTTGTAAGTAAATCTTGGCAGGAAGGTGCTGGCGCTATCGTTTGGAGCTGCGATGGAGACCCTACATATACCATAGAGCCTGCCGAAAAAGAATGTCGGGGTACAGACATTGTCTTGCATATTGCTCCTGATGCGGCAGAATATTTAGAAAAGGATCGCATTGAGGGCTTACTGAAAACATATTGTCGATTTCTTCCAGTTTCTATCCAGTTCGGCAATCGTACCATAACACGCGAAGAAGGCGAGGGGGATGAAAAGCAAAAAATAGAAGAGCAAGAACCCAATATTATTAATAATACACACCCCATTTGGAAAAAGCAGCCTTCTGAGCTGGCTGATGAAGACTATAAGGCATTTTATCAAGAGCTATACCCTTATAGTCCAGACCCTATGTTTTGGATTCATTTGAATATTGATTATCCATTCAACCTTACTGGAGTGTTGTATTTTCCAAAATTGGGCAACAATCTGGAGGTACAGAAAAACAAAATCCAGTTATATAGCAATCAAGTATATGTTACCGACAATGTAAAGGATATTGTGCCAGAATTTTTAACCCTCTTACATGGTGTAATAGATTCTCCGGATATTCCGCTTAATGTTTCCAGAAGCGCACTGCAAGCAGACTCACAGGTGAAAAAAATTACGGGGTACATCACCCGCAAGGTTTCAGATAAACTGCAGGAACTATTTCAAAAAGATCGCTCCGCTTTTGAAGAAAAATGGAAAGATATCGGCGTGTTTATTAAGTATGGAATGTTGTCAGATGACAAATTTCATGAGAAAGCATTGCAGTATGTCCTCTTAAAAGGTCTGGATGGCTCATTCAATACCTTGGAAGAATATCGCGAGAAGATAAAAGAACTGCAGAAAGACAAGCATGATAAATTGATTGCAATTTACACTACCGACCCTGAAGGGCAATTCGCTGCTATTGAAGCGGTGCGCTTAAAGGGTTTCGATGTGCTGCATATGGATACTATGTTGGATAATCACTTTATGCAACATTTGGAATATAAAGATGGACATATAACATTCGTTCGGGTAGACAGCGATACGCCAGACAATTTGGTTCAAAAAGACCATAAGTCTGAATCTGTAATGACGGAAGAAGAGCAGGAAAAAGTAAAAAAAGCATTTGAAGAAAGTCTGGAAGATAAAATGTCTTATGTTACGCTAAAAGCGCTGTCTCCTGAAGACCAGCCGGTGATGGTAACTCGTCCGGAGTTTATGCGTCGGATGCGTGAAATGCAGATGATGCAAGGTAACGGAATGATGGATTTTCCAGAATCTTACAATTTAGTGATTAATTCTAACCATCCGATTATTGCGCAGCGGCTTAGTACCATGGAAGACGATGAGTCCCGCAAGCAATTAGCCCGCCATTTGAGCGATTTGGCCCTTTTGCAACAAGGTATGCTAAAAGGCAAGGCACTGCACATATTTGTTCAAGATAGCCTACAGCGTCTGAAGTAAATTTGATAAAAATAAATACGAAAAGAGCCTGCTGTTTGTTTTCAGCGGGCTCTTTATATATGTTGTTTCCAGTGAGTGAAAAGCTATTTTGACATGAATATTACTATAAATCGGAAACTGTTCATGAATGAAAATCTGGCGCGATTACTTCTATTGATATATCATTAATGAGGTGCTATGGATCACCTCTCCGGTTGAGCGGAGAAGTATAAAAGTATATGTGCCAGGTCTAAGTTGGGGCAATCTGGCGGGTTGATTACCAGAAATTTCAAATTTGCCGGCAGGTTTACCATCAGCAGATAACAATAACGCATTAAAAATTTCTTGATCTTCTGTACGAAGCTGTATCAGGTCTGTCGTAGGATTTGGATAAATATTATATTGAAACTTCTTATCAAGGGAATGAGTTGAAGTACCCAAATTTTCTTCAACCGTGAGTTTGGTACTGTTGGCGCCGTCGCCCGAGCTTCCTCCGTTGCGATTTACACCATTGGCACTGGCATAAAACGTGACTGGACCGCTTTCTTTTTCAGGTGCTTTCCAATCAAGTTCAAATATTGGGCTATTGCTCACACTGCGATGTTCTGCATAAGTACGTCCTGTAGCGGGTACAGTGGCAATTTTTACATTACTGCCTGGGTTTTGAAGCCCTTTGGCATCGGTATTGTTTTTGTCCAATATGGGTATAAGTTGAAAACCGTATCCTGTAGGAGTGCCCTGTGTGGGCGTAATTTGTAATCGAAGGCGATAGGTCTCACCGGGGGTGTAAGATGATACAGGCGTACCTGAACCGTCGAGTAGTTGGATTTGGGTGATTACCTGAATGGTTGCGGAATTATGACAAAATTGGCATGTTACAGGATTGCTGCCGTTGGTTTGGTCGCCGGGAGCACCTGTGTTGCCAGCTCTGGCATCGGAGGCACGCCCCCCAGAATTGGCTAATCCGAAGCAAATAGCTAGCAATAGAATGAGGTAAGTGTAATAGTTTTTCATTTGATTTTTTATTTTTAAACGCCAAAACTGTTTTCCGGTTTAATGCCTTTGACTCCTTTGAAGTAATTTTCAATGAATCGGAAGTCTTTTTCAACATCCTCTGTTGGGTAAAACGGCTCGTTGAGCTCCACTAATTTGTGACTTGCATCAAATCGGCACAGTATGATAGGCACACCCGCTTTCTTTGCTATGTAGTAAAACCCAGTTTTCAACTTTGATACTTTTTTTCTTGTTCCTTCCGGAGCTATAGCAAGAGAAAATGAATCGTTTTGCTCAAAAATAGCAGCGACTTGATCTACATAATTATGGCTTTTGGATCTATCTACTGGCGTTCCCCCGAGCCAGTAGAAAATAAATCCATGAGGAAAGGCAAAAAGGGATTTTTTACCTATAAATTTTGTTTTGAGTTTTAAAGCAGACCTTACCAGGATGCCTAGGGGAAAGTCCCAATTGGAGGTATGTGGTACGACAGCAAGAACATACTTTTTAAGGTCTTTGGGCATGTGATTTATAATTTTCCATCCAAAAAGCCTTAGTATAAATGCACTCAAGGCAGCAAACATAATATTATATTTAGAGATCCGATAATGCTTCCAGGATACGGGCACAAGCTTCTTGAATTTGTGCTTCGGTAATGTTAATAGGTGGTGCTAGACGCATGGCTCTGGTATTAAATAAAAACCAATCGACGACCAAACCACGCTTTAGGCAATTTTGAATAACACGTTGCAGGATTTTTTCATCCTCAAACTCAACAGCCAGCCACAAGCCTGCGCTTCGAATTTCAATGATGGCGCTATGTTGCAATAATTTTTTAAAAAGGGACTCTTTAGCAGGTATTTGATCTATCCAAGGTTGAGAAAGTAGATTCTCTAAGGTAGCCAATCCCGCTGCACAAGCCAGCGGATGACCTCCGAATGTAGTGATATGACCCAATACTGGATTGTCTGATAATGATTGCATAATCTCTCGAGACGAGATGCAGGCTGCAAGTGGCATACCACCACCAAAGCTTTTGCCCAACAGTAAAACATCAGGCAATACGCCATATCGCTCAAAGGCAAATAATGTGCCTGTGCGAGCATAGGCGGATTGGATTTCATCAAAAACCAATAAGGATCCAGTCTCATTACATCGATCCCTAATAGCTTTTAAAAATGCAAGATCAGGAATGTGAATGCCAGTTTCAGCTTTTACCACCTCCATTATAACTGCTGCCGTAGACTCCTGGATCATGTTGATTTGGCTTACATCATTCCAGTTCATAAAGTGTATTCCAGGCAATAAGGGCCGGTACTTTCCGGTGAAATATTCATCACTCATGAGCGAAAGTGCGCCCTGCGTGCTTCCGTGATAGCTGTTTTTTATAGCTACCATATCTGCGCGTCCTGTGTATCTTTTGGCAAGTTTCATTGCGACTTCTGTAGCCTCTGTCCCTGTACTCAAAAAGTATACATTGTTGAGTGAAGATGGCAATCGATCAGCAATGGCAGCTGCCAGACGCGTCTGCGGACTCAGTATAAATTCGCCATAAACCAAAGTGTGCAAATACTGGTCTACCTGGTGATGAAGGGCAGCGGTTATTGAGGGGTGCTGGTGACCGAGCAGACTGGGGCCTATTCCACTGACCATATCCATATAGGGCACCCCTTCACGATCGTATAAAAATAGACCCTCAGCTTTCACAATATCTAAGCTCAAAGGTGCTGGACTGGTCTGGGCAACATGTTGAAAAAATACCTGCCGATCGGTCATAAGGAATATTTTGGCCTACAAATATACTTAAAGGCCTTTATTAAGTGGATTTGAAGCAATTTTATACACATGCTGCATTTTCCATTGATTGTTGCGTTTTATTCGAACTCGAAATTATTATATTTTGTTTACATTTTAATGTGCCCAATAAATAAAGGTAGGGCTCGCCCACGGGACATCTTCCGATGTGAAACAAATTATATCCTAGAAAGTACCCGCATAAAAACCCCAAAACACAAAAATATTAATTTATTTATTTTATTATAAGTAATAGATTATCAAGTATATAAGGTTAATTTAGTCATTGTTATGTATAGATTGACTTAAAATAGGAATGATTTTTGTATTACATATATTGTGCTAAATATCATTTTGTTACGAATCAGGAATTGTGTTTATTTTTTGGATTCAAATGTCGGTGTTCTTATGATAAAATTAAGACTTTGGCTTATTGTATTGGTAGCTGTATATGGCATTCAATTGCAGGCAGCTGGTATTTTTGGGCAGCAATCAACATGTAGTTCCTGCAGCAGACAAAGTGATTCTTTGGCTCTGGTTCAGTTGTACCAATTTACAGGAGGGGCCAACTGGACCAACCCGTGGAATCTGCAATCTCCCTTAGACACCTGGCCGGGTGTTTTCCTTAATGCGAAAGGTTGTGTTAGCTTTTTAAATCTTCGCAACAACAATCTTATGGGTTTGCTTCCCAACTTGAATCTGCCAGAATTGGTATTTATGGAGTTTTCAGAAAATCAACTGGTGGGCCCCATTCCGGATTTAGAGTATATGGAGGTACTCCAAACTTTGACGCTGGCCAATAATTTATTATCCGGCTCTATACCGGAGTTTAAAAATAAGAACCAACTCCGTACTTTGACGTTGGCCAACAATATTCTTACGGGCGAAATACCCAAATTTTCAGCAGCACCCAATCTTCGGGTATTAGATCTGCGGGGTAATCAACTCAATGGAAATCTGCATGAATTTTTAGAAAACCCAAACCTGGAAGAACTATACATCAATAACAATAAGCTCTCAGGCAATTTTCCGAATTTACCATTAAACAAGCTCATTACTTTAGATGCCTCTAGGAATAATTTCTTTGGCCCTCTGCCTTTTTTCCAGAGTCTTAGTAGTCTTGAAATAATGAATTTGTCATTTAATAATTTTACAGGTAATCTGCCTAATTTTCCAACCATGACAAAGTTGGTTACCTTATTGTTAAATGATAATAATCTCTTTGGTCAGATGCCCAATCTACTTAATCTACCAAACTTACAAGAGCGATTGTGGCTCCAAAACAATAAATTTACTGGCCACGTGCCAAATTTTCCATCTTTAATTAAACTGGAAGAGCTCAATCTCAACAACAACCAGTTAGACTCTTTGCCTATTCTTAGCAATTTGTCATCTTTGAAGGCGTTGCGAGTGGCCAATAATCGGTTCACATTCCAAGACCTACTGCCCACTCGAAATATTCCTAGCCAGGTATATGAGTATTCCCCTCAGGTATCAATAGGTGCGGACAGGGTTGTTTTTATAAATATGGGCGATTCTTATGAGATTTCCTATATCATCGATACTAATATAAATACTAATGTATATTTCTGGTACAAAGATGATATTTATTATGCGCAAACCTCAGAGCCCAAACTTCAAATCAACAATTTTTCGTTTAGCGACAAAGGAGTTTATCGTATGGAAGCTACCAATCCGGAATTGCCGGCGTTGCGTATTCCAGCGGGAAAGACTACACTTCAGCTGGCAGGAACTTCAATTAATGACCTCTGCGAATTTGCCTACGATTTGACGGATTCGGTTAATGTCTGTAATGAGTTTACGTTTTTTGATGTCGGACTCGATGTTTCTGAGGCCAGTTGCGGTGTTTCGGGAGACAACGTTTGGTTTAAATTTATGGCTAGGGGTCCGAGAGCTTTGATATATCTCAATGCATCTACTTATGACCGCATGAAGCTTGTATTGTATCAATTCGGCAATGCACCATGTTTGGCCTCATCTGCTGAAGAGTTGCAATGTGGAGATATTATTGATGTAGATAATCTGATCACAGGAAGAGAGTATTTTATTAGTGTTGTGGGTGAGGGTAGTAATCAAATGCATCGATTTACGCTATGTTTTAGTAATAGCTCAATCTCGGCTCCCCCAGACAATGATACTGCCTGTGGAGCTATAGGCATGGCACCTACTGTTTGTTCAGGTGGGATCACGGTGAATGCTACAATGGACTACGTAAATCCAAATTGTCCTCAGTCAAGCACAAATTCTGTATGGTTTAAAACTAGACTATCTACTAGAATGACAAGTTTAAAAATTGATTTGACGAACAATACCTTTTTTAATGATATATCCCTGGCAGTTGGTATTTTAGATTCATGTCAAGGAATGTTTGTTCCCGTAACAGGAGGTTTGTATTGTGGTCGACCCGGGATTCACGTCATCAACGATTTAGAAAGCGGAGTTGAATATTATATTCAAGTGAGTTCGACTGCTATTGGCTCCGGGGGATTTTTGATATGCCTGGAAGAAAATGGACGGGTGGTTCGATGTGCAGAAAACATCGAGTGTAAGGAAGGCCCCAATGGTCCCATAGACATACCCGTTTATACAGGGAGTCAGCCAAGTTGTTATACCGGTTGTACCATTGGCGCGCCTCCTGGCATTAATTTTAATGACAATAGCTGTTATTCTTTTTATTATCCGACAGTTTGGTACAAATTTACAACCGACAATTTGGCTGACTTTTTATCAATAAGCCTTCGCAGCTTAAAATTGAGTAGACCACAAATCGCAATATTTAAAACTTCAGATTGCGAGCAGTTCAATCCCGAATTTTGCCGAATCGAAGGAGATTATAAAGCTGATATGGTCAAGGTGCCCATTGAGCGAAATACTACCTATTATTTAGCGGTCTCTGATTTTTTTGGGGATTCCGGATTTTTTGATTTATGCCTTAGTACATTTCAGAATACCAGTGTATGTAATACGGACAATGAGCTAAAAGTAATTGCTACATCTATGGGCTCGTCTTTTACGGGACCATTTCAACCTGGTGAAGAGGTAACATTTTGTTATCAGGTACGCCATTGGCAATATATCTCGTGTAATTGGCTACAAGCCATTGTGCCTACGTTTGGTTCATGTTGGGATCCTGCATATTTTGATGTTGTAGGCCAACCCCGAATTGTAAATCAACTTCCAAGACCATTTGCCCAAGGCTCCTGGAGATGGTTTGTAGCGGGTGAAGCCCGTTACAATCTTAACAACCTAAGCATGGGACTTCGTATAAATGAGCCAATGCCAGCGGGTTGGTATTTTATCAATGAGGGTATTGTACCCCCACCTATTTTGACTGACCCAAATAGCTCTTTTGGTGATGGTGTTCAATGTGCTTTGGACACACTTACTTGGGAACTCTGTTTTACACTGCGCACTCAACCTTTTTCCAATTGTGCAGAAGTTTCTAATTGTAATATAGGTATAAAAACCTACACCGATGGTGAAATAGGCGCTCGTCAGCGGGCTGCTTGTCTAGGCGATGTATCTACTTGGTTTAATACCACCATGGATTGTTGCCGAACTCCTGAGACTTTTCCCATATCAGATCTGACCATTTGTTCAGGTGAAACCATTATGGTACCTCTGCTAGCCAATGATACGCTTGCAGAATTTAACATTAATATTCTTTCTGCAGAGTCAATTCAAGGTGCCATACCAGGAAAATATGCGGACACCTTGGTACATAGTTTAATAAATACATCAGACACTCTCACAAGAGTTGTATATCAGGTAGTATCAGAAAGAGAGGGTTGTTTAGCAAACCCTGTTACCTTCAACGTGGATGTTTATCCTAGTCCTCGAGTGGATTTGACAGACAATCAAACCATATGTTTGGGTGATTCAGCCTTCTTGGGTTTTCAATTATCTGGTCTTGGACCTTTTGAAGTCTCATACACGGCCAATCAAAGCAATCAACCTCCTATTCAGTCCATTTCCGGCAATGCCAGTATTAGGGTCGATCCAAAGGTAAATACACTGTATAGGGTGACCCAGGTGAGGGGTGCTAATGGATGCATAAGCAGGCCTTTGGATAGTGTGTTGGTCATTGTAAATCCCACCAGTCGAATGCCATTGGATACAGTAATTTGTCAAGGTGAATCTTTTTGGTTCGAGGGCAGAGAATACACCCAATCTACCAAATTTGAATATTTGTATCCTAATGCCAATCAATTTGGATGCGACTCAACGGTTGACGTCAATCTGACTGTAGGTTCCGTTTATAATTATACAGTTGATACCACTATATGCAGTGGGCAGATGTTAGCTATTGGAAACAATATTTTTGATAAATCGGGAACCTACATCTCTGTATTAAATACTCGCTTAGGCTGTGATAGTGTTATAAACCTCAATTTGACCGTGACACCGCCAATTATAGTATCGGATACGCTAATTATTAATGATACCGATAAAGGAAATGGGGTAATCAGTGTTAACGTTACCGGCGGAATGGAACCCTATAAATATCGCTGGAGTAATGGACGAACAACACCGCTAATTCAGAATTTGGTGGGGGGAACTTATAATCTAACCATCACAGATGATTTGGGATGCGAAGCGGAGTTTTCTTTTGTTGTGGAAAATTTAAATCAAATTTCAACACTTAATATTCCTGGATTGAAACTGGAGATATCTCCTGTGCCACAATCTGTAAACCAGCCAATTTGGTTGCGTTTTTCAACTGATAGACCAAGGAGGTTATCATATGATTTGCTGGATTTGAGTGGTAGAAATATGCAAAGAGGACTATTGTCTTTACACTCGGGTCTTCATCTGGAAAAAATTCAAGCACCTTCACCTCCTGGGGTTTATTGGTTACGGATTACAGACGAAGGAGGAAAAATCGGCTATGCAAAATTGGTTACTTTTTGATTACAAATCTTGCGCATCCTACCCATTTTTTGTTCTGTAATCCAGGTTTCTTTTTTTTCAATGGGATAATATTGCCATAGAGGTGAATGGCGCGAAGTTTGTAATAATGGGAAAATCGGGCAGTAAATTATTTTATTGAAAATAAAATGCTCAATTAAAGATTTCATAAGTAGGAAAATCTTGTATTTACCTCAAAGTCATAATGCGGGCTAACCGAACATAGCTTTCAACAGTTTAATTTGATTTCTATAC
>CAYUZA010000083.1:1786-11291 GCA_964449535.1 uncultured Saprospiraceae bacterium | reverse complement strand
CATTGGCTCTACTCAGCGGTCTGACAGGTGGACTCTTAGGAGGATTCGCCGCGTTAACCGGTCGCTTGCTATCTGATAATTTTAAAAATAAGCATTGAAGTACCTTCTACAGTTAGTTTTATATTTAATTTAGCCTCTTCCGTTTAAAGTAATCAATTCGCTAAAAACCTTAGACCTCGGCACTTTTTAGTACCTTTGCCCAGCAATAAAACGAAGCATGGAAGCATTCCGATGTCAATTAGCGTTTTGGGTGTTATTCTTTCTGTTAGGGGCAACCTATTCAAATGGACAAAACTCCTTTAAATTAAAAGGAAATGAGTATGATGCATTAAATCTGCAGCTTACCTACAGTGGACAGTTGACTGCTGGTCAATGGCAAAAACGCTTTGGGCCCCATTTTGCTATTGGAGGAGGAATAGAATTTGTAACCCATCCAAGCAATTGGATTTTGGGATTCGAATCTCACTATCTGTTTGGTGGCCAAGTAAAAGAAAATATATTACAAAATCTTGAAACCGTAGATGGTCAGATTATAGGCAATGACCTCACATTCGGCAATGTTGAGCTTCGTAAACGAGGGTTGTACTCAGGTTTGACATTTGGAAAGTTATTCAATACTCATCCCACTAACAAGAAAGAGGGCTTGCGTACTTCTGTAGGTATTGGGTATTTATGGCACAAAGTACGCCTTCAGGATGATTATCAAAATATTCCACAAATAGCCCTCGATTATCGCAAAGGATATGACAGACTTACGGGAGGTATTGGATTTACGCAATTTATTGCCTACCAAAAACTCGACAAGAACCGCCTTTTCAATTTTATTGCTGGTATTGAATGCATGCAGGCTTATACGCGAAGCGTACGCGACTGGAACTTTGATACGAGATTGCCAGCAGATAAAAATTATTACCTTGACCTGGCTTTTGGCATTCGCCTCACTTGGATTTTACCTTTTTACATAGGTATGCCTTCGGAAGATATATTTTATTGACAGCACATGTTTTGGAGCTTATTTTATCGATTGGGTATAGTGCTATTGGCCGCTGGTATTAAACTGGCATCCTATCGTTCCTCAAAAGTAAATAGTAGAAAAAAAGCTCAATCCGAATTGTTTGCGCATTGGCAAAAACAACTCAAGAACCGGCCGCCCAATCAACGTACCATATGGTTCCATTGTGCATCATTGGGCGAGTTTGACGCCATTATTCCCGTTCTACAACTTATTCGCAGCGAAAACAACATGGATTGGTTTATCGCTGTCAGTTTTTTCAGCCCTTCTGGATACGAGAAAAGAAAAAACCACCCGCTAGTGGATGCTACTGGATATTTGCCATTAGATTTTGCCAAACATGCAACGCAACTTGTTGACATGATAAAACCAGAAATAGCAGTATTTGTAAAATACGAATTTTGGAAATATCATTTCAAAGCCATCAAAAAACATGGCGCAAGACTTATAGTTAGTGGTGTCCGTTTTGCACCCAATGCACCCTATTTCGGTTGGTTGTCAGGTATGTACCGCCCCATTTTTTCTATGGTCGATAAATTTCTGGTCCAGGACAGTCAATCGGCCGCAATTTTAATAAAACATGGATTTTCCAGTGTCGTTATCGTAGGGGACAGCAGAATAGACAGATCTTTCCAAACCGTGTCAGAAAAACCAAATTTCCCAGATCTGGAATCAGCCATTTGCGGCAAACAGGTTATGGTGGTGGGGTCTACCTGGCCGGAAGATGAACGCGTTTGGATTCCTGCTTGGAAACAACTGGCCCCCCGACCCTATTTGATAGTTGCTCCACACGAACCGTCAATAGAACGGGTAGCCAAAATAGAAGAAATGATTGGTCTGCCACTTGGACGCTGGAGCAAACGGCAGGAAGGTTTTGAGGATTCAGCCGGAATCATAATAGACACGATTGGAGACCTTTCCAGCTTATACCGTTATGCTTCGGTAGCCTATGTGGGTGGCGCATTTGGCAGTGGGCTACACAACATTATTGAACCCCTAATTTTTGGAGTTCCTGTAGTTTTCGGCCCCAAAACAGCTAGATTTCCAGAAGCACAAGATGCCACTAAGGGCGGCTTTGGCCTTAGTGTGCAAGATGAAACTACAGCTGTTCACGCACTAAGCTATTTCTTAAAAAATGCAAATCATAAGGAAAAAATCCTTGGATATATGTCTGCTAATAAAGGTGCCTCCCAGCGTATTTTTCAAGAACTACTTATAAAGGCAGAAATCCAAGTTTGATTTTTATGGCACAAGCATTCCGAATTATTGAACCTTTGACTTCAACTGTAGTTTACACCCTGATCGAAAGTTGAGTCATGAATATAAATGCCTTATCCATCCTGAGAATCGTTGCCTGGATTGAAGGAATCACTTATCTTTTACTAGGCATTACCATGCCGTTGAAATATGTGTATGAAATGCCTGAACCCAATCTAGTGGTGGGAATGGCGCACGGCGTTTTTTTTATTTGGTACGTGATGCAAGTTTTTGGGTTAGCAATAGCAGACAAATGGAGTAAAACAAACACGATTTTGGCTTTGGCTGCTTCTTTGATTCCTTTTGGAACATTTGTCGCAGAAAAAAAACTGTTTCGTTACCGATAATTGAGCGCCAAAATTAAGTTAGGTATAAAAATCCCTATTTTTGCCTTTAATCAATGGAGTTGTCCTATGTCATTTTTACCTTTAAGTGCCGCATCCTTCTCAAGAATATTTATGGATGCCATTCATCATTATCATGTATTAGACGATGTAGATCAACCTGTGCCTGAATCTGCAGCCGGGTATGATTTTAATACAAAGCTGTTTTTAAAAGCTTGGATTGATACCGTTCAATGGCATTTGGAAGATTGGATAAGAGACCCTGAAATAGCTCCACACACAGCTTTAGACATCAAACGAAGAATAGATCGATCCAACCAGGATAGAACTGATTTGGTTGAGTGGATTGATCAGTACCTATATGATGAACTTCAGTTAAACATTCATGAAAATAAGAACATACCCGTTAATACAGAAAGTCCGGGTTGGGCAATAGATAGACTAAGCATCCTCCAATTAAAAAGATATCACATGCGATTACAAAAAGAGGAGGCATTAAAAAATAATCAACCAACAAATGAGTGGGCAGCTAAATTGCACCGCTTAGAATGGCAGCACGAATGGTTATGCATGGCTATAGACACTCTTTTAGAAGATTTAAAAACCGGAATTCGAAAAACCATACCATTTCAACAAATGAAAATGTATAACGATGAACGGACCAACCCTTTCCTAACCTCAAAAAAACAGTCTTGACCGTTCTTATAATTCGGTTCTCAGCGTTGGGCGATGTAGCGCTACTATCACCAGTAGTCTATTGCGTATTGGCCCAAAACCCCGAACTTCAAATCCAAGTACTCACGCGTCAAAATTTTAAAGCCTTATTTCCAATACACCCAAGGCTACAATTTCTAGGAGTAGATTTTAAAGGTGTGCACCAGGGTATTCGCGGTATTCTTCGTATGAGAAAAGAGATTTTAGCAAATTCTCCAGATATAATTATAGACGAACATGATGTGCTTCGAAGTGTATTATTGAGGGGTTTACTTTCTGTAAGCGGATTGCCATGTAAAGTGTTTCCCAAGGGCAGAAAAGAAAAGAACGCATGGATTTCCAGAAGAGAAAAAAAGGAAATACCTAAGCTGTTACATGCTACAGAGCGATATGCTAGTCCATTTAGATCCCTGAACCTGTCAGTTTCAATAGAAAAACAACTCTTACCCTCATATGGTGTGAGTTCAGAGAAATTAGCATTATTTATTGAAAAATTACCTAAAGACTGCCCACTAATAGGTTTAGCTCCCCTTGCCAAGCACCCTTCTAAAATATGGGGCTTAAAACGCATTTATCAGTGTATGCAATACATTTGGGAACGTCAACCAGCAACCCATTTTTATCTTTTTGGAGGAAATGACGAAAGAGACGATCTTCAATCCATTTTGCTTGATAAGGATAAAACGCATTTGTTAGCCGGTGAATTCACATTGGCAGAAGAGCTCACGCTCATGCGACATATGAAAGTAATGTTGTGTATGGATTCTGGAAATATGCATCTTAGCGTATTGGCTGGTGTTCCGGTGGTATCTGTTTGGGGTGGAACCCATCCAAATTTAGGGTTTTCGCCTTTATTTAATGAGCATAATATTATTCAGGCAGAATTGCCCTGTCGACCGGCTACCGTATATGGAAAAATTACCAAAAAATGGCAACGCTCTTGCTACCAAGCAGCATTTGAGCAAATTTCGCCATCTATTGTGGCCGAAAAACTATTGCAATATAGCTAGTTTTATCGCCATGGCAAATCTTATTTAATTGGCAATTTACCCTTAACACCATTAGTTTTTAGCAAAAAAAATCCGCATTGCCAAATTTGATTTTGTTTAAAAAGGTTTTATCTTGCTGCGCTATTTATTATTAAACCCACTAAAAACATAGCGTATGAAAAAATTATTTACAAACGTTTGGATCGGAGTTTTCATGCTATTGGGCACCTATGTGATTGAAGCTCAAGTAGTAGTGAGAATTACCAATCCTGCCTCCTTAGCTGGTACTTATGTTAATGCCCAACCAGCAGACTGGGGCGGTCGAATTACTACTCAAACCACCTGGGACGCCATAGTTGCTAATGATGGCTCGGCAAGTCCAACTTTAGGATGCAATCCAAGCCCAGCTGGAGCTTACACAGACAAGCTTACGCTAATTCGTAGAGGGGCTTGTGAATTTGGTCAAAAAGCGCTCAACGCTCAAAATGCGGGAGCAGGCGCAGTGTTGATAGTAAATAACACTGCAGGACCTCCTCCGGGTATGGCAGCAGGCTCTGTTGGATCCCAGGTTACGATACCTGTATTGTCATTATCACAAGAGGACGGCGACAAAATAATTGCTGCTATAGATGGAGGAGAGACGGTAACATTTACTATCTATCCTGCCGCTTTTGTACTGACATTACCTTATTATCCACCTTATTACGCGGCTGTTCCAGAATGCTTCAACAGGGAGTCAGTCGATTCTATGGGAATATATGTGACCAACAATAGCGGTCGCGAATTGGCTGATGTGATCGTTCGCTATCAATTTGTAAACAAAGGAGATGGCAGTGTTTTGGCTCAAGACAGCATGATGGTTCCTTCATTGGCAGCAGGCGTGGAAACAGCTTTTGAATGGACATTAAGCAGCCCTATCGATATATCAGGTTTGGAAAAAGGTACTTATGCTTTCGAATATATTGCCTATTATGCTGGTGACCCATTTGATGGCCCAGGCACCTATCGCACATCACAAGAATTCAGAGTTACCGATGGACTTTGGTCTCATGAAAACGTAGTGAGCAATAGCTTCAGACCAGGCGACGGAGGCGACCATACCGATGGTGGCCTATTCTTTATTCCTGAAGATGTAGCTACCAATCAGATCAAATTAAACACCTTATCTTTTGTCTCTGCCAACAATGCATCAGAAACCACGATGGCTGGTAAAGATGTAATTATATTTGTTGCTAAAATTGTCTCAGACACTTTTGATTTTAATCTATCGCTTTTTGATGAATCTCAATTTGAACTGAAAGGCTACGCAGAATTTACTTTTTCTGATGAAGCACAGCGTTTTCAGCGCATTGAGGTTCCAATAAAAGACATAGAAACCGACGAAGAAGGGATCGAACTGGAGCCAGGATTTGAGTACATCGCTACTGTGAGCTATAATGGAGCTAGCAACCAACTATTTCATGGATACAGCCTGGATTTAACATACCCTTCCACAGAACCTACTACCACTTCACTAGTGTATGGTAGTTTTTCTGGTACTACCCGATGGGTGTCTTATGTAAACACAATCAATGGTAAAGATAGAAGAATAAATAACGGTATTCGATTGGGCATGGAAATAGGTAATTGCATTATCAGCAATCGCGAAGAATTGCTGTCAGATGACCAAATACGTATTTTTCCAAACCCAGTATCTGACTTTGTGCAGATTCATTTTGACTTAGATCAAGCGTCAGATGTATCGGCCATTTTAACGGATATGAATGGAAAAATAATTCGTTGGGAAAGCTATAAAATGGTACAGAAAGACCAATTGACGTTCGATGCTCAACAATTACCAACTGGCCAATACATATTACATTTCAACACTGAAAATGGTCAAAGAGCAGAAAAACTCGTTGTGATCAAATAGCCGAAAAACAATAAAATAGTTCAGGGATAATCAAGCCGGTTGCAGCCATTGAGGAACTGCGCCGGCTTTTTTTTAGTTAATGTTATGTTAGGATGGCTGATTTTGATGCAGTTTCGCTAATTTTGTATCTTGACCTTTTTAACGAACAAAAATCTATTTATTTCATCTAAAGTTTATTTACATTATGAAGTTGATGTTTACAAAAATTTTCTTTTCGCTGCTGCTATTGGTCAGCTTTGCTGCTCAGGATGCGCAAGCACAAAACGTAATCTGGGGAGGTCCTGGCGACCCCAACGGTACATTTGATGGTGGATTAAATGACTGGACAGCCATAGGTATTTCTTGTGAAACCAGACCTAATGGTCAAACTGTGCCAGGAGACAGTGCCGTTTGGAGATGGGCTTCAGGTGCTGATGTACGTTCTAGAGGAGCTTATTTCGGCGCACGGACAGCACTGATGTCTCCATCTGTTGCCAACGGTGCTGTAGTTTTCGACTCAGACTTTTTAGACAACAACGGTACGCCAGGTAATTTCGGGTTAGGGAATTGTCCTTCCCCTCAGCGCGCTGAGCTAATTTCACCTGTTATTGACCTAACAGGTGCTTCTTCTGCAGCTGTTTCCTTCTACCAATATTATCGCCGTTTTGGCGGTCCTGATGGAGGCCAAACTGCAGTAGCTACCTATGTGGAGGTATCTTCAGATGGTGGAACTACCTGGTCAGCTCCAGTTACAGTAAATGGTACGATTTCAGTTAACGGAGAAACACCTAATGGAAACCGTGGATTAGTTGACATCACAGCTCTTGCTGCTGGTAAGTCTAATGTGCGTTTTAAATTCGTTTGGCATGGTGACTATTATTTCTGGATGATTGATGATGTTGCTATTGTGACTTTACCAGAAAATAACCTTTCTTTGACGAGACATTATTATGCGCCTACGTCTATATTTACCCCAAAAAGTTTTGCAGACGTAGATACTTTTCAATTTTATGCGCGTGTAAGTAACTTAGGAGGCAATGCAGTAGACGCTTATTTGAAAGCATCTATAACAAATCCAAACAATACAGAAACGTTTTGGTCTGATTCTGTATTAATCAATATCCCAACAGGAGTTGCTAATCGCGTAGATAGCCTTACTTCATTTTTTGTAGCTAATGAGTTGGAGCCAGGTGAATATCGTATTCGCTACGAATTATTCCAACCTGGTGTACAGGATTTTGAGCCTTCTGACAACGTTCGTCAAAGTGCGTTTGTAATCACCAACGACAACTTCTGGCAATCAGGTGTTCAAAGAGGACACGTAAGACCTTGCTTTGAAGCTACTTGTACTGAGTTACAGCCTTGGGGCTTTGGTGCTCTATTTGGAACAAGCGCAAACACTCAAGAACAATTTAAAGTAAATATCGCTGAGGTAAACTTAGCAGGTGAAACAGCGGCGGCTGACTTAGATGGCAAACAGGCAAGTTTCTTCCTTTTGGAAATTTTGGGAGATGATTTTTTTGGACAAGACATTCAATTAGGAGACGGTTCTACCAATGATTTCCGCGCATTCGGAGATGCAAGTCTTGCGGCTGCTAATCACCAACAAATCCTTTCTGTGGCTTTAGAAGATGCTGAATCAGGTGATGCTGGCTTTGTTTTGGAAAATGGCAAAAGCTATTATCCTTTCATTAGCGTAGATGCAGGCGTTCGTATCGGCTATGACAATGCATTCAACAACTTTCCAACTGGTTTGGGAGACAACAACGTATTGCTAAAATCTAGAATTTTCTTCGGTGGTACATTCCGCGCCACTTTCCGCGATGCAATGCCTTTCATCCGTCTACCTTTGGAATTGGTAACTTCAGTAGATAACAATCCACTTCCTGAAGCTGCGGTTACCTTGTTGCCAAACCCAGCGTCTTCAGTATCTCAGGTAAAAGTTGACTTGGAAAAAGCTTCCAATATCACCATTACTTTGGCAGATATGAGTGGCCGCGTGATCAACTACGAAAACTTCAGCAATGTTACTCAAATGACTCACGAACTTAACGTTAGTCAACTTACAGCAGGCACTTATTTAGTGCGTGTAGCCAGCGAATATGGCACTAAAACTCAAAAACTGGTTGTTATTAAATAATAGCTGACCATTAAATAACTATCAAGGGGAACCATCTGGTTCCCCTTTTTTTTTCAAAATAATGATTACCTTGGCATACACAAAGATCATCTAATGCGTTTACTATTCTTATTTATTTGGATATTCGGGTCATTGGTCAGTGAAGCTCAGCCACTTCCATTAATGCCCATTCCCACTTCGGTAACTTATCAACAAGGACAGTTCCGAATTGATGCAAACTTTTCACTGCACTTACCCAAAGATTGCTCACCCCGAGTTGAAGCAGCAGCCCGTAGATTGATGCAAAGAATCGCAGTGCAAACTACCCAACGCATAGACTGGCTGGATTTTTCAGGAAAAGGTAATGGCTTGCATTTGTCAAATCACACTTATGGCAAGTTAACTACACGTATGGAAGAATCTTATCGTCTCCAGGTAAGTCCTGACAAAATAACCATTGATGCACCAACAGACATAGGTATACTCCGCGGTATGGAAACCTTAATACAGTGTATGACTATGGATGAAGAAGGCTACTTTTTCCCCTCGCTGGAAATCATTGATAGTCCAAGATTTCCATGGCGAGGGTTAATGGTTGACCCTTGTAGACATTTTATTCCAAGTGAAGTAATCAAGCGCATAATCGATGGTATGTCACAGTGTAAATTGAATGTAATGCATTGGCACCTGTCGGAAGATCAAGGGTTCCGGGTGGAAAGCAAAGTATATCCCAAATTGCACTTGCAAGGGTCAGATGGTCTTTATTATACCCAAGCCCAGATCAAAGATATTATAAACTATGCAGATTTAAGGGGAATTCGAGTAGTACCAGAGTTTGACCTCCCCGGACATGCTACAGCTTGGTTTCCAGGACATCCAGAATTAGCTTCTGCACCTGGACCTTACACCATAGAACGCCATTATGGGGTATTTGATCCAACCATTGACCCTACCCAAAAACAAACCTATGTTTTCTTGGATAAATTCTTCAAGGAAATGGCCATTCTATTCCCCGATCCGTATTTCCACATCGGTGGCGATGAAAACAATGGCAAACAATGGGACAATAATCCTCGTATACAAGCTTTTATGCGCAAAAATAAGCTTGAAGACAACCACGCGCTACAACAATATTTCAATTCCCGGGTGCATAAAATTTTAAAAAAACATGGCAAAATA
>CAYUZA010000083.1:0-1776 GCA_964449535.1 uncultured Saprospiraceae bacterium | reverse complement strand
ATGAAATATTACAACCAGGATTGGATACCAGCGTAATGATTCAGTCTTGGCGTGGAAGAGAATTTATGCAGGAAGCCGCAAAAAAAGGCTACCAAACCATACTTTCTAACGGTTATTATATTGACTTGTCTCAACCTGCTGCATTTCATTACCTCAATGACCCGCTTCCAGCAGATAACAGCCTTTCCCAAATAGAACAAAGCCGCATTCTTGGAGGCGAAGCAACAATGTGGGCAGAATTAGTGAGTGAAGAGAATGTAGAATCCCGCATTTGGCCCCGCACCGCGGTGATCGCTGAAAGATTCTGGAGTGATCCACAGATTAGAGATATAGATGACCTGTACCGCCGTATTCCCATGATCGAAAACACGCTGGAACTTTCCGGATCATACCATAGAAGAAATAGGGACTACATGATTAGAAGATTAGCAGGAAATACAGACGCTGATGTTTTAAAGACTTTTCTTGATTGGGTAGAACCACAAGATGGATACAAACGTCATGGTACCCCACCCAGATATACTTCATTTGTACCACTAAGTAGACCCGTAGATGCAGCACTCCCCGATGCACCTGGTGTCATTGCATGGAGAAAGTTTCGAGCCGAGCATCCAGAAAAAAATGATCAAATTGCTTTTTTCAGAAAAGAAATTGATCGTATTATAAGCCTTTGCCCACTGTGGTCACAAACATTTAATGCTCATCCTACTCTTCAATCACTTAGTCCGTTGGTAGATCAACTATACGAAAGCGCATTAGCCGGAAAACTGATGCTGGAAAGCCTTGAGAAAGGCAAAGAAAGCGCCCAACAATTGGTAGCTTGGAAACAAATGCTCGTATCCTATAAAACACCACACGCAGAGATGGAATGTATCTTGCCTGACCTATTAATGGAAATGTATGCTAAATGGGTTAAATAAGTATCTTACTGGCAGCAAAATATTATAGAATCTCGATCAACTCTATATCAAATATCAACTCTTGACCAGCCAATGGGTGATTTCCATCTACCGTAATGGTCTCCACTTGCACATCGCGAACCAGCAGCTGCATTTCATCTCCATCAGGACCCGTTGCCACCAATACCTGGCCAACAAAAAGATCCATATCTGAAGGCAATTGGGTACGGCTAACTTCTTGTATAAGTTGCTCATGTACAGGACCATACGCCAGATGGTGCGGGATAGTTATTGTTCTTTTTTCAGCCAAAGACATACCTATTACTCCCTCATCGAAGCCAGCAATTAACTGACCTGAACCAATAGTGAATTCAAGAGGCTCACGATCCAATGATGAATCAAAAATCTCTCCTGTATTTAATCTTCCTGTATAATGCACACGTATGGTGTCCTGTAATTTTGCTGATCCCATTTTTTTATTTTTGTATTAAGCCCTAAAGGTAAAGGTTCTTTACAGATTAGCGTAAAATTATTAGTTCTATTGTAAATGATAACCAAATGACATTTACATATCATGTTGACTTATTTCACTTACGCCAAGTTCTGAACGCATATACAAGTAATGATAATAATAACAATACACCCAGCACTAAAACGCTTTGGCCAACGAAATCGGCTTCAACTCCGGACTCAACAGTTCGCCCGCGATAAATACCCGCAAATGCCCAACTTATAATCAATACAAAAGAAAAATCACCTAACTTGAATAAGCGGTAAAATGCACTGAGGGTTACCAATAGCAAGGCAGCCAAAGTCCAAAATGAAGGAAAAGATAGTCCACCAAGGCTGACCAACCATATGGCAATGTTGGCGATTG
>CAYUZA010000082.1:0-11378 GCA_964449535.1 uncultured Saprospiraceae bacterium | reverse complement strand
CTGTGATTGATTTGTATGATTAAGCTAATTTAATCTACCTCCTTGAATCAAAGCATCGCTTAGACCGACCAGCCCAATTTGGAAATACCCAACAAGAACGACTATTCAATGTGCCTTTCTTGGTTTCAATTCTTTTAAAATCATCTACAAATTATATATTTCTATTTCAATCGGTTAAGATAAGTTTTTCGGTCGGAACGGTGTCAGAGCGTGGGTAAAAAAATGGCTCTTTTGGTTTTTTTCAGCCTTGGACTGTGTGTTGGCAAAAAATCAAACCCGTCTGCCGGCCGGGCAGGTGTGCCATTTGTGAGGTTGGCTTTTCTATAATGAATGCTAAAAAGCAAATAGTAGCAACAACACATACATAATCAAGACAAAAAGCTTTGCTCTACATCGTTATGGCTTAACCTGTTCATCTTTAGTATTGAACAACCATATCAGCAGCAAAAAAGAACACCAACTCAACTAAAAATTACCATATATCAGGTTACCGATCGCTCGGCCACTACATCTTAACAACCTTCACAGATTTGCGCTGGGTACTCCCTTCTCCAAATTCAAGTGAAATCACATAACTACCTGGAGGTATATCTCCCATCGATATCTGATAATAAGCCTGACCAGCTGGAAGTGTATATTCTTGAACTCGTTGTCCATTGGTACTATAAACACTGGCACGTAGAGGCACTTTCAAATTTTGAGTAAACGAAAAACCAACGAAATCGACAGTTGGATTTGGGGAATAATCAAATAATTCAGCATCTGAGAAACCTTTTGAAACAGCCACCGGATCTGTATAAAATGACCCTTTATCTTCACCATTTTCGCCTTCATTCATGACGTATAATCGGTAAAAATACAAATCTCTGTTGCGCGGAGCTGGTGAGGTGAGCGAGTATGTGCGAGGAGCCACAGAGAAATTGTTGGCTTCTACTATACCCTCTTGCTTAAAATCCCGTCCATTGGTGGACATCTCCACTCGAAAACGTTTACAGTAAAATTCAGGCTGTGTACTCCATGTGAAAACAATATGCCTGTCTTTATTATAGATTCCTGATTGCTCAATCACCCGGGTAGCCAGTTCACCATCATATTTTTGTACTTCAAAATCGTCTACAGCAAAACCGACTTGAGATCTACTGCCTTGGCTTATAAATACAAATCGAAAAGCCGCTTTTTTTCCTACGACTTCACGAGTAACATTATATCTGAATTGCTTGTAGTTAAGCTGACGGGATGAAAAATAGCTATCGCCGAGTAAATAAGCAGATATTCCTAAGGAAGTATTGGTAAAATTGTACCAGCTGGAGGATGCATCTCCCAACTTTCGCCATGTTTTTCCTTCGTCAACGGTATATTCTACATGAAAGCCGTCCAATCCGCTACCCAAATCAAACTTTGCATAAAAAGAAATTTCGTACAAGCCATCTTCCGTAAAATCGAACATGGGTGTATACAAATTGGCAAAAGTATTTGGCTGATAGGCCGATTCGCCGGGTGCAAGTACAAATGCTTGTTGTCCGCTGTTAACCCCGCTTTTTCCTACAACGCTAGAATTTCCAAGAGTTATCGCAGAACCTTGAATATTTTCAGCCGCAAAATGCGTAATGTTGCCTTCAAAATTACCTTGATAACCGGGCACTCCCCGCTCATAAGGCACGGGTAAAACGGGAAGGATTTGGATGTCTGAAGCTTTACTGACTCCCTCAGCAATAGTAAGTGAAACATCTCTTTTGCCCAAGTCCTGAAATGTGTAATAAAAAGAGTCCTGTGTAAACTCTTCCTCTGCAACGCGCCAGCGAGAAAACTGGCTGTTTAAACTCTTGTTCTTAAAAAGCGCAGGCACACCCGCAAAATGCACTCGCGGAAACTGTAATCTTACCTGAGGAGGCATAGATGCCAAGCACTGAATGGACTTTCTGGCATTGATCCGACCGGCGCCAAGCTGCCCAATATAAGCCTGATTTTGCCCATCTATATTGTCTGTACCGCTCAACAGGCATTGAAGTACATCGTCAATTGTGACATTGGGATGATAAGAATATAAATATCCTGCTAAACCGGCAACATTTGGACATGCCATGGATGTTCCAGAGCTATTTCCGTATGAGGCATTATTAAAAACAAAAGTGCTGAAGATGCCCGATCCTGGGGCAGAAATATCAATCCAGTCGCCATAATTGGAAAAACCTGATTTTCCATCTGTCCAATCCGTAGAAGCAACAGCTAGCACATTATCAGCGCCCGCCGGGTAAAAAATCAAATTAGTATCATCATTGCCGGCTGCAGCAATATTAAGGGTGCCTTGTCTACGTCCAAAGTTAAATACATTCTGGATGGTGTTCGAATTTCCTCCTCCACCAAAGGACATAGACAGCACGTCTGCCTTATTGGCAATAGCATACACAATCCCTGGTCCAGTAGCATCTATACCCCCGCCAGTATTATTGGTGTTTTTAGCTTTAATGGCCATCAATTTGGAATCATAGCCTAATGAGGCTACTCCACGACTATTGTCTGTCGCAGCACACGCTATCCCGGCGCAGTGGGTTCCGTGACCGAAATTATTAAGATTTGCTGAGGGTGGACTTGGGTTGCCGGTGTTGTTAGCTGCATCAAACCCATTGACATCATCTACATAACCATTACCATCATCATCTATTCCATTTTGGGGTATCTCACCTCGGTTGACCCAAAGGGAGGGTTTTAAATCTTCGTGTTCGATACGGATGGCATCATCAACAACCGCAACTACGACTTCCCTTTTGGCACCGCGATGGATATCCCAGGCGGCTTGCGCCTGCGTAATACTCATTGTATACTGACTATTAAACTGCGGATCATTGGGCCTGTAAGTAGGATACCACATAGGAACCTTCTCTGCATAATGAACGCAGGCGCACTTGGTCAGGTCAGCCAAAAACGCATCCACTTCCGCAGCGCGCGAAAAGCGGATTTCAAAGGTATTTTTGAAAACCGGCGCATCCAATGCAGCAAAATAATTGTCTGATTCCTGAAACCCGTAGCGCTGCAATACTTCGGCAAAGGCTGACCTGTCCGGGTTGCCCGATTCGGGCAAAGCCGCCCCTCGCGACCGATCTGCACTCCGCAACCACTCTCCGCAATCCTGATGTACATTAATATATAACGCTCCATCCTTGTAGTCTTTGCTAATGTTCTGACCAAATATGGGCAGACCCAACAACATCACCAAGACTACTACCCAAAAAACTGTAACCCTTACTATCATTGATCTTTTCTTTCTTTTTTTCTCAAAAAAACTGCTCTAAAATACATCCTATCCCAAAACGTTTTTTAACGACATTAAGTTGGGAATATATAATCGGTTATCAATGCTTAATCTAAATTTTAAATCAAATTAGCCTATTTAAAGGCTACATCACATTCAGAAAATTTAAACTAATCCAGAAAAAGACAACCACAACGATATCTAATACTGCTCAAAAAAGCACATCAAAAATACGCTCCACAGTCAATTCTGCCTCTTAAATGTTTGTTAATACGCGAATTTAAAAATCAAATATCCTGGTAATTCAATCTATCTCACAATAAAAAAACACTGCTAATATTTAATATTGGCCTGCCTGTCAAGCTCGCGTCGGGTATCCTTTTCTTTAATCGAAGCGCGCTTGTCATACGATTTTTTGCCCCTTGCCAATGCTATTTCCAATTTGATAAATCCACGCTCATTAACGTACAATCTATAAGGTATTATAGTAAATCCCTTTTCTGAAACACCCCGTTCAAGTTTTTTAAGCTCCTTTCGTCGAAGCAATAATTTACGACTTTTTTTGGCGGTATGATTAAAGTGTGTACCCCCGAAATCGTATTCCTTTATATATAAATTATTGACCCATAACTCCCCTTGATCAAACTGACAAAAGGCATCTGCCAAGTTAGCCTCAGCTCTTTTAACAGATTTCACTTCTGTACCTGTCAATACAATACCCGCTTCGAAGGTATCGACGAACTCATACTCAAAAGTAGCCTTACGATTTTTTATTTCCAGTTGCTTCACTTGATGATTGATTTCTTTCCTTTTGTAGAAAGACCAACTACAAATGTACAATGTTTTTTAACGCTAAAGGAGTTCCACCTCGACGACAAATTCCAAAATGCTGACTACATATCTGTATTAATTTTTGTAGTTGATCGTTTGATTCAATACATTTTTATTTGGCGTAATCTCCTCAATTACCATTGATTATTTTACGGTCAATCAAGATTTATAAAATTTGAAACAACAAAAAGGAAGAATAATAGACTTGAAAATGTATTTTTGACCCAATTATTCATCTTAAATTTACAAAAACAGCGTATGAGACTTATTTTACCCATCATGTTCGTTTTACTTGGTACCAGCTTATTTGGTCAGGTTCAACGCAAAGCACTTGTAGAATCATTTAGCAATGCTTCCTGTCCGCCTTGTGCGGCTCAAAATCCTACATTTAATGCCTTATTAGCTCCTAACAAAGACAAAATAATCACGGTAAAATACCAAATGAACTGGCCTGGATTTGACCCGATGAATCAACAAAATCCTGATGACCCTAATGCTAGGCGCTCGATTTACAATTTCAACGCCATCCCTTACACACGCTTAGATGGAGAACTTCCTGGCCCTTCGTATGGAGGAGGTATTGGAGCTTGGACCGCCAGTAATGCAGGCGCTCCAGCAGGATACAACCAAGCAGTGTTGAATTACGCGTCAGCACGCGAAACATTTGTGAAAGTAACTATTTCTCATGAATTTAATGAAGATTTAAATCAGGCATTCGTAGTGGCGTCAGTCGAAAATACTGGATCGAGTGATATTGATGGCGATAATATCCGTCTTTTTCTTGCTCTAACAGAAAACCAAATTTCTTTCCCAACACCTCCAGGTACGACCAACGAAACTACCTATTTCTCTGTGGTGCGCAAATTACTTCCTGATGCGCAAGGAACGCTTATCGAATTACCAGCTGGAGTAAAACAAGAGTTTGAATTCACAGTAGACCTGCCTACTTATCTGTACAATTTAAACCAAATTGCATTCGTAGCTTTCGTGCAGGATATGAGCAATTTTAACGTACATCAAGCAGAAATTAGCACTCCTATTGCACTTTCTGGATTGTTCGATGCGGCCGTGGTATCTAAAACTACAAAGCCAGCTACCTTTTGTGATTTGGCTGTAACGCCTAAATTTGAAATTACAAACCCAGGTGATGCTGAACTAAATAGTGTAGAATTGGAATACATCTCCGGCAATGATACTTACAATATCACTTGGACTGGGGCTTTGGCTAAAAACCAAAAAGCTGAAATTAATGGCGAAGAACTAAATGCTACACCTGGTTCAAGTCAACTACAATACCGTGTAGTTAGGGTTAATGACAAACCAGATTTTAATCGAATGAATAATTTACTTCCCGCCGATAATATCAGCGCGTTTGGCCCTGGTGTTCAAGGTGAAAATTCTAGCATTGACTTTGAAAATACCCCAAATTACGGGGAACCTGAGAATACACTGATCATTAAAGGCTCTAACCTACATATGGCAGTTATAAACGGTGCTGAGGTAAATCAACAAAGACTAATCGGTGGATTTGGCCAGAGCGATAAAGCACTTTTGGGCAATTGTTACGATATGCGCGAAAACATACAAGCATCTTTGGTTCTTCAAAACCTGGATATGACTCAAAAGCTAAATTATAAACTTGCGTTTGATTATGCATACGCCAGCTACCAAGGTGAATCTGATCGCCTGATCGTCGAGTATTCCAAAGATTGCGGACTAACTTGGACAGCCGCTTTCAATAAGGCAGGAACAACTTTAGCTACAGCGCCTTCTTCGACATCATTTTTCGTTCCACAGGCTACACAGTGGAAAAAGGAAGAAATTGACCTGAGCAGCTTAGATGGCAGTGAGGAAGTAATGATCAGATTCCGGGCAGTATCTGCATGGGGAAACAATATCTGGTTAGATAACATCAATATAGATGGTATCTCTTCGAGCACACGTTCTTTACAACTTAACGATAATGCAGTTAGCATTTTCCCTAATCCAGTTCAGTCTGAAATCAACCTAATTATCAATATGCCAGAAGCAGTGAATGCTGATATCCAACTATTTGATTTGCAAGGTAATCGTGTAGCTGTTTTAGCTCAGAATGATGTTATACCAGCAGGAATAAGCAATCGTCAATTTAGCATACAACAACCTGCAGGTGTTTATTTTCTTAATTTGACAACCACTAAGGGCAACCTTACTAAGCGTGTCATGGTCGTGAAATAACAATAATTAACAACTATTTAAGAAGGATGGCAATAGCCATCCTTTTTTTTTGACGCAAAAACCTTAACTTTGTATTTATAAATAGTTGATGCATGCGCGTATTCTACACTTTAACTCTTACATTGTTTGTTTCATGGGTACTATGTAGCCAGAATATAACCATCACTCCTGACGAAGTAACTACTTCGATTAACCTGGAGGAATTTGAAAATGTTGGCTACGCCAAATTGAAAAATAATTCAAATCAAACGTTGACCCTTATATGGAAAAGGGAAATAATAAAGGCTAATTCAAATTGGGAAATTTCAATATGCGATAAAAACAATTGCTATTTGCCTTTTATTGAAACTAGGGAAGTGGTTCTTGGTCCAGGAGAAGAATCTAATTTGGATGTTCATGTGCGTCACAATGGCCAAAAAGACAATGGCGAGATAAAAATGTTGGTGCAGGATAAAGCTAACCCGGCAGATACAGTATCAGCCATGTTTATTTTCACAGCAGGAGGTTCTAGTTCAACGAAGAAAGTAACTTTTGGAGACCAAATAAAAGTGTGGCCGAATCCAGCCCAAAATAATTTTTCCATCAGCGATCCAAAATTGCTAGGAAAAGTGGAAGTGCTAAACATGCTGGGCAATGTAGTAAAAGTATATGATCCAAGAACTACAACACAATTTGATATTTCTGATCTTATCAACGGCATTTACTTTGTTCGTATGATTAGTAAAAATGATCCTACCAAATCCAAAACGATTAGGCTCAGAAAAGCTTGATTTGTATTTGAATAAATATCGGTTATATAGATTGGCTTCCTTTAATGGTTTTCCAAATCCTAAACCATAAATTATTCTTATATATACGACAATAAGGCACAGGAATAGCCCCAAAGTTTGCAGCGTTTCGGGCTATAGGTTCTAATACAGAACCTTCAAAATCTAATAATAACTTGCGCTCTTGGCAATATTGAATAGCCTCCCATACCAGAAGGCTTAATGCACCGCGACCTCCCTCGGTTCCCCGGGTTCCTTGAAACATAATCCAGGCTCGTTTTGATCCTAACATTAATGTTAGCCCTGCCACTGAATCTGCATTTTCATTTTCACAAATCCAAGACTTAAACCAACCAAACGTTGATCCAGTATTTAACAATTTAATTAAAGTATCAACCGAACCAGCGAAAGGCATTTTTTTTCTATCAAATGTGGCAGTATAACAACCTATCAAATCATCAACTGCTGGATTAATAACTACTTTATGAGACTGTTCAGCTTGCCTAATATGATTTCGAACCTTATCTCTCAGACCAGACCATAGTTCATCTGCAGTCATACTGTCAGTACCCAGCATAAAAGTATATCTGGTTTGTGCAGAAAAACCGGCCCATAATGCTGGAAGCACATCGCCACTTAATACATCCCAATGATAAATACTTAATCCATTGTAAGGAAGTCCAGAAAACAACTCCTGCATCTGCCTCCAATATCTTGCTTGAGCTTCTGTTGATTTAGCATTAGGCATTGAAGCCATCCAGGGCCCATTTCCAGGAGACATAGGTGGCGGCAAGTGAAACGACAAACCCCACTTTTGCTTATGCATAAAAGGCATTGCCACCAAAATATCTCCTTGCGTATTTTTAACTAAATTTACTCCCCAATGATTAACTCCGCAAGTTATATCCAACCATTCCGGGGTAAAAAAAGGATCTAATCTCTCCTGAGAAGCAGCCCACTGACAATAATCTATTTTAATCTGTTGATTCTTCAACGGTACATAATCAATTTATTGAAAAAATGGATTATTACGCTTTTCATACCCTATGGTAGTCTGTGGTCCATGTCCGGAGTAAACTACTGTGTCATCAGGCAAAGTAAATAAAACCTCTTTAACACTACGAATTAAAGTATCATAGTCCCCCCCTGGTAGATCAGTCCTGCCAATACTCTCTCTAAATAATACATCTCCAGCTAAAACAAATCCATTCATCGAATCATAAAAACTAAGACTTCCAGCTGAATGACCTGGTGTAAAGAGTGCTTCTAACGAAAAACCGTCCCACTCAATTCTGTCCCCAGGCTTAATATAATTGCTAGGAACTGGAGAGGGCGCTGGCATATTAATACCATATGCCTCACAAATAGAGGGTGCCATTGTGAGCATTGGCACTTCAAGTTCGTGAAGCTCCGGTAAAATCCCATATTCATGGGAAACCAAAGCATTCCCAAATATATGGTCTATATGGGCGTGTGTATTTAGTAGTCTAATTACCTTTAATTTATTTTGTGCCAAATAATCAAGTAGAGTCTTTTCTTCATCCGGATAAAAACAACCAGGATCTACTACTACCGCATCCCTTGAACTAGAGACTAATATATACGTATTTTCTTGAAATGGACTAAAAGTAAAAATCTTTATGGGTCTCATGCTTCTTGTATTCAACAAAGCAAATATACACGCTTTAAAACTTAATCCGAAGCTTATATAACCCAAACAAGGAACAAAGAACATGCGGAAGGATGAATTCGGAATGATGAATGCGGAATTAGGAAGGCGGAATTAGGATTTCTGAGTGCGGAATTATGATTTAGGAATTCGGAATGATGATTTAGGAATTCGGAATGATGATTTAGGAAGGCGGAAGGATGATTTAGGAATGATGAGTGCGGAACAAAGAACAAAGAACAAAGAACAAAGAACAAAGAACAAAGAACAAGGAACAAAGAACAAGGAACAAAGAACATGCGGAAGGATGAATTCGGAATTGTGAATTATGATTTAGGAATGCGGAATTATGATTTAGGAATGATGAGTACGGAACAAAGAACAAGGAACAAAGAACAAAGAACAAGGAACAAAGAACAAGGAACAAAGAACAAGGAACAAAGAACAAGGAACAAAGAACAAAGAACAAAAATAATGAACAAAAAACAAAAATATTTTATATTTACGACACCATTGGGAGGGATAAGGAACTGATATCAGTTGCTATGCCTCCGGCATTGAACAACGAATAACACCCTTGAAAATGAGTAAGAAAAAGTACACCCCCAAACCAGCGTCCGCAGCAACTACCAAAACCAGTCCCAGCAACAATCCCAGCATCGAGCTACCCATCTTGTTTTTTATTATGGCGGCATTTCTTATTTTGTACCTACCATGGTTTCAAATCAAGAGCGTGATGGATCTTTCACTGATGCCGCGCACCTTTGCACTGAGTTTGTTTCTCACCGTGTTTAGTTTGCCATTATTTATACCCAATATGTTTGGACCCAAAGACTTTGGCGTGTTAAAATCTCCTTTGTTTTGGATATGGGGTGGCTTTTTGCTGGTAACATTTGTAAGTCATTATTATTCCAGGGTACCACAAGAGGGATGGTTTGAGTCCGTTAAAACCTCTCTATTTCTGGGGGTACTCATGAGTGCTACTTTAATGTTTGTAAAGACCGAAGGCTGGGAGAAGTTTTTGCCGCCTTTAGTAGCTATTGCGGCATTTATGGCTCTTGGGGTAGGAATTGATGAATACATACAAAATGTAGTGCGCAACGCATCAGAAACATTAAAAGATGGAAGACCCACCATCTATGCTGTCGTTGCGCGAATGTCACACAAAAACGAATACTCCAATGCCCTCATGCTTATGATTCCTTTTCTGGCTTATGGTATATATCGCCTTAAGTTGATTTGGAAATTAATCTGCGGACTGGCCCTGGCAGGGGTACTGATTATGATTCTCTTCATCAAAACCCGCGCGGTATGGGTTGGTGTTCTGGGAGCAGGTTATATGATTACTCTGGCCTCTGTATTGTTTCACCGCCGAATAGGTATGCCTACTATGCTGAGGAATGTTTTAGGCATAGGAATGCTACTCCTTACAGCGGGATTGTTGTATGTATTTAGTATGGATAAGCCTGCTGATGATTATTCTTTCTTAGGCAGGATTTATTCATTAATTGATACTAAGTCTCATCATAATATTTCTAGATTGAAAGTTTGGGAATCTACGTGGGAAATGGTTAAAGACCGCTTTTGGCTGGGTTGGGGACCCGGCAACTGGAATTTGGAATATATGCCCTATATAGCAGGGAAGTTTGATAGCGTAGCCGCTACTAACTGGGGTAGGCCGCACAACGATTATCTGTGGGTATTTTCTGAGCGAGGTGTATTTGGATTTGTGTTGTATATGGCCTTCTTTGGCTTTTTATTTGCTCGGGTGGTTCGTATATTATTAAAGCATCCGGAGCAGGATAAAAAGGTCTTGGCACTACTATTAATGGGTGGGGTAGTATCTTATATGGCCATTGCTTTCTTTTCTTTTCCTCTAGAACGCATCAATCACCAGGTATATTTGGCCTTGATGGCCTCTGGTATTGTTGCCATTGACTATCGCATGAGGCATACTTACACGGAGCTAATATCAAACGGACATACACTACGTTTATTGGGTGTTCCCATATTTGCCTTATGTGCTTTTGGTATCTATTATGGCGATCGTGCTATAAAACAAGAGGAACACATCAAGCTGGCCAATATAGCCTATGATAAGGGAGATTATAAAGAAATTATCCGTCAAGCGGATTTGAGCCGCAATCCCTATCGGGTTATTACCAATGGCATGCGCCCTACAGATGATTATCATGCATTGGCCTATGAGCGGCTGGAAATGTGGGAGGAAGCCCTGGCTGCAAGTGAGAAAGCTTTGGAAATCTATCCGGAAAATTTGGTAACTCTAAATCGCAAAGGATTGTATTTATTTAAGTTGGGCAAATATGAAGAGGCCGCCCAAAATGCATTAAAAGCCATGAAAATTGTACCCTTAGACAAAAAGTTGCGTTATGATCTTGCCGCTGCCTATTTTAGAATGGGACAGTATCAGGACGCGCTGGATGCACTCGATGGAATACCCAACCCTGAAAGGTATGAAGATGTAATGAATGCGAAAAAGGAATTGAGGAAGATATTGAATGTTGAAGAAACTGAAAATAAATAATGGGTATCATTTTTCATTTAGTGTTAGGCAACCTCTAGAAATTATTTTCCGTTTTTCTTGTAAAATAATGTATAAATGCATTATATTTACATGTATAAA
>CAYUZA010000081.1:0-11591 GCA_964449535.1 uncultured Saprospiraceae bacterium | reverse complement strand
GAGTTTTCAATACGAAAAAAGATATGGGAATAATAATCTCCTGAAGTTAGGATTCAATTTTCGTTATTTCAATAGTATCGAGAATATTAATATTAATCCAATCGATACAATAAGAACTTATAGCGGACTTTATAATAAAATTGAAAACATACCAGGCTTTTTCGCTGAAAACATACTGGAAGCTATGGATCGTAAACTAAGTTTAATAACGGGTATACGATTTGACTATCATACACAATATAGATGGTTTGTGACTCCAAGATTTTTATTAAAATATGAATTTTCTGACGGCTTGACATATCGTTTAAGTGGTGGGAATGGCTATCGAACCTTTAATACATTTTCCGATTATTCACAAATAATAAGTTCAAATCGAAACTTAAGAAAACTCAATGCTTTAAGCCCTGAATTAGCATATACTACTGGAAATAGTCTAAATTACCAAGTTGATAAGAATAAATGGAACATTCAGCTTGGAGGAGATTTTTACTTCACATGGTTTAAAAATCAAATATTTCCTGATTTTGATAGTGATCCATTATTTATTTCATTAAATAACGATTTAAACGGCACACGTTCTATTAGTGCACAAATTGACGCGAAAGCTACATTTGATCAATGGCTAGAAGGTAAAATCTCTTACAGTTATTTGGATGTAAGTAGACTTCAAGATGCACAGAGATTTACCTTGCCATTTATTCAAAAACACAGGTTATCCGCTGCATTTTCCATTCGACCAGAGAAATCACCGATTTTTATTGATTTTAATATTCACTATAATGGATCACAACGTTTACCCGACCCTGAATTTATTCCAGAACCATATCAATATGATATTAACACACCGGCATATACTTTAATTAACGCACAAATAACATATAAAAATAATAAATTTGATTGGTATATAGGTTGTGAAAATATAACCGGTTTCTATCAGGCTTTTCCACTTAGGGCATGGGAAGATCCATTCGGACCTTATTTCGACGTAACAACAGTATGGGGTCCCACCCGAGGTCGAGAATGGTATACAGGGGTTCGATACATTATAAAGAATGAAAATTAGTGTTCAGTTATAATCCAATAAGTGGGGAGAGAATTTGTTTTACATTTTCGATTCTCTCCTCACCTTTTCCCCTGATGATTTGATAGTTTCTTTGACTTTCATTTAGTACTTTGAGGTATTCTTCAAATAAAAAAAGTCGGTCAAATTGATTTTCTCTTAGTGGATCACTTACCCAAGGGATATCAGGATAGCATAATAGATATAAATCAACCTTTTGATCTTCCCACGCACTTTCAATTTCTGGTAATGTTATGCCGAATTTAAAATTGCACCATACTTTAAGCACTAATATATCAGTATCCATTACAATTAATCGTCGATTAGATTCTTTTACAAGCTCCAATTGTTTGAGGTGTCCAGAAAGAATTTTTAAAATATCAATGGTGGAATATTGTGAGGATTTAACTATTTCTTCAAAATACGTTCTGGCGAATTCCTTAATGTATGTCGCTTTATAAAAATGACTTATTTTACTAGCTAAAAATGTTTTTCCAGTTGATTCAGGACCAGTAAAAGCTATTGTCATAAAAATAAATAATCGCATTAGCTAAATAGCTAAAAGCAAATTAAAGAGATAGTTATCATATTATTTAACTAAAAACAGACCGGTAATGTTTATACTCCGTTAATCTAACCTATATGCATTCTATAGAACCTTTTTATTTTTGGCAAGATTACTATATTGCTTCAGAAGATAAACGTTCCCCATTTTACGGCCGAACGTATAATGAATTTTATTTTACAAATACTATTTATAATTACTATATACACCCTCAATGGGATCCATTTGGATCAAATACCTTATACGGTAAAATTTTATACTGCAATTACGATGCAAAATTTGTTGTAATAGAACTAATTGGAGAATGGAATGACTGTCTTTATAACGATGTAATGTTTTTGTACGAAAATATTATTTTGCCTCTTATTGGTCAGGGTGTTGATCAATTTATAGTAATCGGTGAGAATGTGTTAAATTTTCATGGCTCAGAAAATGATTACTATGGTGCATGGTATGAGGAGATATGTTTAAACAAAGGATGGATTGTATTTTTAAACACCTTGGAACACGTAGAAATAGAAATGCGGGAGTATAGAATTCATGATTATGTTCACTTCATTAACGATATACACTGGAGAAAACTACACCCAGAAAAATTAATCACGGTATTAAGCGAAGAAATTAAAGAACAAATTCGAGAATTATGACATTAGGGCACAGTTAGGTATTTCAAAATTATCATTACTCAATACGATACCTTATTGGGTAATTATGAAATGCCTATTACGATGTAAGATATAAATCAACACAAAACAGCTAAGCCTCAATAAACGTCTCACATTTATTTTTTTGCTTGCGTTCTGACTTTAAAATATTACAACTTTTTCAGTAAAATATCTGAAAGATTACATTGTTCTTTATGCTTCCGTTTTTTCCTGTGCTACGTAAAGGGGTATTATTGTGTGCATAGCAAGTTGGCGAGTAAGACTCCTATGAAATAAAGATTCAACGAAATTGTAATTTCTGCGAATAATCACCAACAAATCCGTTGGGTTGTCTGTAATAAACTCTTTAATTCCATCCTCAACATCCTCATTGTAATTTACACTTGCTGTAATCTCATTATCTGGAAAAAATTGTTGAAAATTAGTCCCGGATGGTATACGTTGAGACTGATTATCTTCGAATGGATCAATGATGTGAATAAGTTGGATTTTACTTTTAAATATACTTGCTATTTCTGAAAGCATACCAAATTCTACTTTGCTTTCTAATCCAGTCGTAAAATCAGCGCAAATAGTGATATTTTTCACAGGAGCTGAAATATAGGACTCAGGAATGGCGATTAACGGACAAGAAACATTTTTTATAACGTTAGCTGCATTGCTACCCAACAAGGCAGCTTTGAGACCTGTAGCGCCTTTGGTACCCATAATTACCAAATCTACTCCTTCGGATTCAACCAATAATTCTATGGAAACTAATAAATCACCGTGAACAGCTTTTGTGGTAATTTCAACACCGCTCGGCTTAAGTTCATTATTAATTTTTGTAAGTACATCCTTTAGACCTTGCTCCGCACTCTCTCTTAAAATTTCTTTCATTGAAACCAATACAGTCTGGTTACTATACGGCAATGTGTATGCGTTAAGAATAATAACTTCTGCATTCATTTTCTGGCCTAATTCGATAGCGTATACCATTGCCTTCCAAGAATTAACAGAAAAATCGGTTGTTGCAAGAATCTTTTTCATAAAATTTATTATTTCGTTTCGAGTGCAAAATAAAGCTTTTATACGGTATCAAATAGCTATCTGAGGTCAAAAAATAGTTAATAAAAATTGCTTGGCTATAAAAGTACATACCAGCAATGCGCTAAAAGCAGTGAACGTTTTTACAGGTAAATAAGTGCCAATCGGTATGTTATTTTCTTGTAATAATTTTACACTTGCTAATTTTTCATAAATGAACGCCAATAAAGTTCCAATTACGATACCAATTAAACCCATTACCTGTATTAAAACAAGTGATACCACTATGTTAATGATATTTTCTTTTAAAGCAATCCAAAATAAAGCACGCTCTTTATGAATAGAAATTATTAAAGAATTAGTATTAATAAATCTCAATATTACCACCAAAAGCATAACGTCAAACAACAAAACTGCCTCAGTAAATTGAGCACCATAAAACCATTTGAAAATTAAATTACTTCCTAATAAGAATGAAATGTAAGCTGGAAATAAAATTGACATTAGTCGCCTAGTTCTTTTTTTAAAAGATTCAAGCGTATAAGCCAAATCGGTCGAAAATCCAATAATAGATGCTTGACCTAATGCGGTAAGTAAAATAGCTGCAATAGGCAATTCTCTGGCGCCATATCGATAAATTGCAAAGTAACTAGAATCAGAAAAAAAAATGCGAACTATGGTACCATCAATCACAACACTCATACCACCAAGAATAGCTATGCCGCTTAACCATTTAAAATTAGCATTTAAAATATCAGAAATAGATTTAATATAAAAATTAGGTTTGTAATAAGGGAAGCACATCAACGTCCATGTTATTTGAATTACAATTAAACCAGTAATAATACCAACTATTGATTTTGAAATCCATGAACCATAAATGACAGCCAATAGATAACTAAAAAAATAAAATAATGATAATATAAACTGTACTTGGCTTGATTTCTGTTTGAACCATAAATAGTGAATCCATGATGAAGGACCGAGTGTAAAAAGGTAGATACTTATTAAAATAAAATCCTCATAGTTATGGATATAACCCCAAACAGCGTATAAACAACTAATAATGAAAGATATAATAATAGTTAAAGAAAAATATTGACTAAAATTTGTATCTATTTTTTGAATACATGCTTTGGTAGATTTTAGGTATAATTGAATAATGCTGCTCAACCAAAAAAAAGAAAATGTAAATCCTAGAAATAAAATCCATTCAAGTTGACCAATATCCTGCAATGAAATAGTTGATTTTGCAATAATAACAGAACTTACCCAAACAGCAGCTTGTTTTAATAACTGTCCTGCTTGGAAAACTTTAACAGGATCAGAGAACCAGATTTTTAAAAGGTTCTTGTTCAATATTTAATGATTTATTCTGGTATCAATTTCCTTGAAGTTAATTCCTAAATCTGCTAATTTAGACATGACAGGTTGGTAGATTTCTTTATGAACCGGAATATGAACACCTGAAAATGGACGTCCATGCTGCAGAAGATATTCTGCATATATAGCCAAAGGAAGTCCCACGCATTTACTCATTGCCGTATGAACAGCGTCTTGTCCTTCTAAGGTTAGAAGCGAAACAATATGGTGGGTATCATTATCTAAAATGTAGGTTACATCATGAAGCATAATAATTAGATCCTTATCATTATGTTGCATGGACCATTTATTCAATAAAATGTACTCTAATACATCTGCTGGGGTTCCTTTTTCTAGCGGAATCAGTTCTTTAGATAACAGTCCCAACCACTCTATTTTGTCAAATGCTACTATATCATTCTGACAATATTCAATCATTTTACTTTTTAAACACTCACTTTTAACTTCCAAAAGACGACAACTAAGCTCTTCAAAAGAAATTTCACCTAGCTGCTGAATAAAAAAGTTATCCTGCGTAAAACCCATTTGAATAAGGGCATTCCATGCTTTGGTAAAACCAGATTTTCTCAATGTTCCACGATAAATCGTGGAAACATCTTTTAAATTGTATAAATTTAAGTATTTCAGTGAATCACGATTTGGATAAGAATCATATTCACCATAAAACTCAATATGGTAGGGTATAATTGTATTAAAAATTCTGCTGTAGGGTGTATAATGAATTTGTCCATCTTTCAAAAACTGAGCAGTACCTTTACCCGCATTAATAACGTTTTTAGGATTCCATGAAAATTTATAATGCCAAGGATTGTCATCAGAAATTGGTGAAACTAATCCACCCGTACTAGAAAGATAAGAAGTAATGCACCCTCCGATGCTATCAATTCGTTCGAATAATTGCATACTTGACATGTGATCGATTCCAGGATCCAAACCCATTTCACATAAAAAGAGTACACCCGCTTCTTTAGCTTTGATATCTAAAGATTTCATGTAATCATCTACATAAGATGCTGTTAAAAGATCTTTTTTATACTTTAAACAGGCATTGGCCACAATAGAATGTAGAGAAGGTGGTAATAAAGATATAACCAAATCAGAATCAGCTATAGACTTGTTAAGTGAATGTTCTTTATGAATATCTAACTCTAAATATTCACAATTTTTATAATTCTTTATTTTTGATAGTGCAAGTTGCTTATCCGAATCGCAGACATATAAAGTCCATGAATTTTGAATGCATGAAGTAGCTAAATAATCAATTAAATCTGTCGCTGATCGTCCGGCTCCAAAAAGTAAAATTTGCTTCATCTGAAAAATGTGATACAGCAAAAATACTAATTATTAAGCCATACTATCTGTCATAAATCAATAAATATGAAATATTTTCTATATGTTAATACATCAATAAACTGATATTTGGCAATATTTGAGCATTTTAAAGCGTTAAATATTTTAAATAAATGGTTATGCAACATGTATTAACGACAGAGTATGAAGAATTTGGTTCTATAGAAATGTTGGATGAAACAGAAAGGTTGCTTGTTACAGAAGCTACACGGCAGACTGAAACCTCATATGCACCTTATTCAAATTTTTTCGTGGGGGCTGCAGCAAAATTATCATCAGGGGTAATAATTAAGGGCTCAAATCAGGAAAATGCATCCTACCCTTTATGTATTTGCGCTGAACAGGTTGTGTTGTCCCAATGTGGTGCAAATCATCCTGCCGATCCTATACTTATGCTGGCAATAAGTGTACGAAAACATAATTCGACTACACATAACCCAATTTCACCATGTGGAGCATGTCGGCAAGTCATGATTGAATATATTAATCGACAAGGAAGGGATTTTGTATTGCTTTTAGGATCTACTGAGGGTAAGATTATTAGAATTTTAAAAGCAAGTAGTTTATTGCCTCTTTCATTTAGACCATCAGATTTATAATGTATTACAAATTATAAAAATATTTACTATATTTGCTCTATAAATTAAGAGCCGTGAAAACAAAAATACTTTTCATTACTTTAATAATATCTCATTTCTTGGGTAGGTCACAAACTGATCCTTTACAACTTTTTATTAAAAATGACAAGCTATATTTTATACATGAAGTAGAAGCTGGCAATACATTATATGGTTTATCAAAAACGTATCAAATAGATCCATCTTTGATTTATGATTACAATAATATGGAAGCCGTAAAGAGTCTTAATCTTGGTGATACTGTCCTTATTCAGTTTGATAGGAAAAGATATCAATATGATAAGACTGAAAAAAGTTTGCACACCTTGATATATAACATAAAACCCGGTGATACCTTCTTCAAACTATCCCGAATAATGCTTGGAATTAATGAAGACAAATTGCTATTGCTTAATCAAAAAGAATCAACCACTTTGAAGGTAGGAGAAGTTATATTGATGGGTTATTATGATAATTGGCAGGTTAATAAAAGCGAAATAGATAAGTCCAATGAAATAAATACACAAAAATGGGAAGACATTACTGAAACCAAGGATGAAATTCTAAAAAGTTGGGTTAATGAACAAGGAGTAGCTATTTGGTATGAAGAAGATCAATTTGGAGATGAAAAGTTTGTTATGCACTCGCATGCTATACCAGGCACTTATATGTTGTTGTATAACCCCATGAATAAAAGAAAAGTAAAAGCTAAAGTTATAGGTAATATTCCGCCAAATACATATCCAAAAGAAATTCAGGTATTATTATCACCTGGCGCAGCAAAGGCTTTAGGCGCATTAGACACACGGTTTTACGTAAAATTCAAATACGAGAAGATTGTACAGCCTTAAACTTGCTGCCTATCTTAATCTTAGATTACCTTTGATTTTTATTTAGAAAATATAATCACAACATTGCCTGATATGAGATATTTCAATAATATTTTAGAAACTATTGGAGGAACTCCTCTAATAAAGTTGAATAAAGTTTGTTCTGATTTGCCATGTTTAGTACTTGCTAAAATAGAAACCTTCAATCCTGGCCATTCTATTAAGGACAGGATGGCTTTAAAAATGGTGGAGATTGCCGAAAAAGAAGGTAAACTTAAACCTGGAGGTACTATAATAGAATGTACTTCAGGAAACACTGGTATGGGGCTAGCACTTGCTGCTGTGGTTAAAGGATATAAATGTATCTTCACTACCAGTGACAAGCAATCCAAAGAAAAAATGGACGTTTTGAAAGCTCTTGGCGCTGAAGTCATCGTTTGTCCTACGAATGTAGAAGCTAAAGATCCAAGATCATATTACTCAGTTGCCGAAAAACTTTCAAATGAAATACCAAACTCATACTGGTTTAACCAGTATGATAATCTGGCAAATACATTAGGCCATTATGAATCAACTGGACCTGAACTATGGAAACAGACGGATGGAAAATTAACACATTTAGTTGCAACTGTTGGTACTGGAGGAACCATATCAGGGACAGGTAAATTTTTAAAGGAAAGGAACCCTGAAATTGAAGTATTAGGAGTAGATGTGTATGGTTCAGTACTAAAAAAATACCATGAAACCGGTGAATTTGATGAAAGTGAAATTTATCCCTACATCACCGAAGGTGTAGGTGAAGATATTATCCCTAAAAATGTAGATTTTAGTATTATTGACTATTTTGAAAAGGTTAATGATAAAGAAGGAGCCCTTATGGCTAGAAGATTAGCCAGAGAAGAAGGTTTATTAATGGGATATTCCGCAGGTACAGCAGTGGCTGGTCTTTTAAAAATGAAAGAAAGGTTTAAAGCTGATGATATAGTTGTTGTAATATTTCACGATCACGGGAGCAGATATGTGGGTAAAATATATAATGATGAGTGGATGCGTGAAAGAGGCTTTTTAGAAGATAATTTATCTGCAAAAGCTATATTAAAAACTAAAGAACACCAAAAACTTATCACTGTTGAGTCTACAGAAACTTTAGAGAATGCACTTCAAATGATGCGTAGATTCGATTTATCCCAGCTACCTGTTACAACGGAAGGTAAAATTAGTGGTACTATATTAGAGGATCAATTCTTAGACATAGCATTAGGTATATCTAAGATTTCATTACAATCTCCAGTGTCTGAAATCATGAAGAAACCATTACCCAAAATTGGAATAGATGCTCATGTACATGATATTAGTAGACTAATATCTCGAAGTAGTCCAGCAGTTTTAGTTGAAGAGTCACCTGGTGTTTGCAACATCATTACTCAATATGATATAGTTCATCAACTTTGAATATATTGAATATTGGAATTTATCATACAACTATCAACAGATCTTCCCTTCAAAAAACCGTATGATGCTCAGAAAAATTAGTTTGATTTTACTATCTTTTTATTTGATTCAATTTGTAAAAGCACAGGATGCTGTATTTTCTCAATTTTTCGCTATTCCGAACGCTTTAAATCCAGCACTTAGTGGAGTATATGATGGAAAATATAGGGTTTCAGGTGTATACAGAGATCAATGGCGTTCTGTTATGGATGAGCCATTTAGTAGTTTTGGTTTAGGACTAGATTTGAAATTCGATGTAGATCAGAAAGGATTTTCAAAAGATTTTTTTGGAGTAAGTATGGGATTTCAAACTGACCAATCTGGATTTATCGAGTATAGTCTAAATCAAATGTGGTTAGGAGGTGCTTTTCACAAATACTTAGGCGGAGGTCAATTTTTAGGAGGCGGTGTACAAATAGGAATGAATCAGCGGAACATTAATTATTCTAAAATTAATTTTCAAGACCAATTCAATGGAATAGATGGTTATACATTAGGCAGTCTTGAAAACTTGCCTGAAAATAATTTTGCCCATGGTGATTTTGCAGTAGGTGTAAATTATTTGGGTAAGCCAAATAAACGTACAAGCTACAGCGCGGGAGTTTCTATTCATCATGTTGTAGGAATAGAAAATTCTTTTTTCAAGAGAGATTCAAGAACAGAAATAAATACTAATGCTGAATCCTATAAACTTCCAGCACGTTTTAACCTGTATGCTGGTCTGCAGTACAGAAGTCATGAATTGTTACAAATAAATCCAAGAATACTTTTTAGTATTCAAAATAAGACAATTAGCAGTGTTCTTGGATGTAATTTCACATTTAATTTTATACAATCTGAAAAAAATTCATTTACCATAGGACCCTTTTTACGAATGTCAGCAGGAAACAACAATTGGAGTAGTGATATGGCAGGGCTGCTTACTGGGTTCGGATATGATAACTTATTTATCGGAATGAGTTATGATTTTAGTATAAATGCCGTTCAACGATATGGTCGTTCAAAAGGAACCTTTGAACTATCAATTTCTTATTTTGGATTCTATGAAAACAATGAAATTTTCTGTCCAACCTTCTAAACTAAATTATTACCTTAACATAATTTAAAGACATCATAAATGGAATATACATTTACATCCAAGGATAGGTTTCTTAACTATGTAAAAATAGATACACAATCCGATCCATTATCAAATACTATTCCCTCAACTGAAAAGCAAAAGAATTTAGGCCGTTTATTAGTCAAGGAGTTACTTGAATTAGGGGTAATGGATGCACATATAGATGAATATGGATACGTTTATGGAACTGTCCCCGGAACTGTCCCTAATACTGAAATTCCAGTAATTTGCTTTTGTGCACACATGGACACTTCGCCCGATTGTAGTGGAAAGGATGTAAATCCTATAATACATAATAATTATTTAGGTCAAGATATTATTCTACCAGATGATCCTAGTATTGTTATCCGTAAAGATGAACATCCCGAACTACAGCATAAAATTGGTCATGACATAATTACTGCTTCAGGAAAAACACTTTTGGGTGCTGATAATAAAGCTGGCATTGCCGCCATTATGGATGCTGTCAATTATTGGATGGGTACACCTTCATCCAAAAGAGGAACCATAAAAATTCTTTTTACCCCAGACGAAGAAATTGGAAGAGGCGTAGATAAAGTAAATTTAGAAAAATTAGGTGCGCAATTTGGTTACACTATTGATGGAGAATCTGTTGGCTCTGTCGAAAATGAAACTTTTTCTGCTGACGCACTAGTTCTTCAAATTCAAGGAATATCATCACATCCTGGCTTTGCAAAAGGAAAATTAGTTTCAGCGTTGAAAGCTGCTACCTTTATTATAGAGCAATTACCCAAAAATGCATTATCGCCGGAAACAACAGAGGGTAAAGATCCATTTATCCATCCTGTAAGTATTCAAGGGAATATTGAGAAAGCCGAGATTCAATTTATACTTCGTTCTTTTGATACAAATGATTTGAATAAAATGGCTGATCAAGTTGCATCAATATGCGCAAAGGCAAAGTTAAATTTTCCTGGAATTTCTTACGAATTAAAGCAAATTGAACAGTATAGGAACATGAAGGAAATATTAGATAAATTTCCTGAAGTAGTCAATTATGCTGTAGAAGCTGTTAAAAAATCAGGATTAAACCCTACTTTAAAAAGTATAAGAGGTGGCACTGATGGATCTCGTTTATCTTTCATGGGTTTACCTTGTCCTAATATTTTTGCTGGAGAACATGCATTTCATTCAAAACAAGAATGGGTAACTGTTCAAGACATGCAAAAATCTACTGAAACTATTATACATCTCGCAGAATTATGGGCTTCCATCAATTAAGACCTTATACAAAGTTTGAACAAACCCATTTAATATACGTTTTCTCTAAAAAAATAGGTATGGCTATTATTATTACTGATGAGTGTATAAATTGTGGAGCTTGTGAACCCGAGTGTCCAAATAATGCGATTTATGAGGGTGGAATTGAATGGGCAATAACGGATGGAACTTCTATTAAAGGTAGTTATGTTCTAGAAGATGGTAAAGAAATTGATGCAGAAGAAAAGCAGATACCTATATCT
>CAYUZA010000080.1:0-11874 GCA_964449535.1 uncultured Saprospiraceae bacterium | reverse complement strand
CATATCGTTGTATGAAAGCTACTATCAGTGCAAAATATGACATCATTGGCGAAATAATATTGGTAACACTATCTCCTACACGATAGGCAGCCTGTGTCATTTCTGGTGAATATCCCAATAACATAAACATGGGTATAAAAACAGGCGCCATAATGGCCCATTTGGCAGAAGCACTACCCATGACAAGGTTTATCGTGGCACTAATCAACACAAAAGATATCATGAGAGGAATAGGTCCTAAACCAGATGCTTTTAATGTTTCAGCGCCTTTTACAGCAGTCAATAAACCAATATTAGTCCAGTTGAAGTAAGCTACAAACTGTGCCGCAAAAAATACAAGTACGATATAGGAACCTAGCGTCTCCATACTTTTTGACATACCTTTCATCACATCAGCATCATTTTTAAGTGTCTTAGCTCCCACACCATATGCAATACCCGCTAATCCAGCCCCTAAAAATAAAAGTGCGACAATGCCGCTCATAAATGGAGATTTTAATATTCCTCCATCTTCAGGATGACGAAGGTATCCATCTTCTGGAATTAAACCACCCAGCACAAATGACGCAAAAAGCAAGATTGAAATACTAGCGTACAACAAGCCTTTTTTCTCTGACGCGCCCAACATTTTAATTTCGTCGGGTTTTTCTGCACCTTTATAGGTACCCAATCTTGGCTCTACTATTTTTTCGGTAGTAAGTGTGCCTAGTATGGTAATTAAAAATGTAGAGACAAACATGAAATAATAATTACACGCGGGATTGACCTCATAATCAGGCTGGATGATTCTTGCTGCTTCTTGGGAAAGCCCAGCCAATAGTGGATCTATCGTACCCAACAACAAATTGGCACTATACCCGCCTGAAACTCCCGCAAATGCGGCTGCCAATCCCGCTAATGGATGCCTCCCTGCTGCCAAAAAAATAATGGCAGCCAAAGGCACTAATAATACATATCCAACTTCACTTGCCGTATTGGACATTACACCTGCAAATACAATTACCATGGTAAGTAAACGAGCAGGAGATTTTAACACTATCAGTCGAAGCACAGTGCCAATCAGACCAGAACTTTCCGCTATTCCAATTCCCAACAACGATACCAGCACGGTACCTAATGGAGCAAATCCTGTAAAATTGGTAATCATCTGCGTAAGAATTTTATGCAGGCCTTCAGCAGATAATAGATTTACTATGCGAATGGTTTCTCCTGTTCCTGGGTGAATCACTTCCAAATCGAACAAACTTAGTAAACCACTTAATAGAATTATAAATACAGCAAACCCTAAGAATAAGGTAGCAGGGTGGGGTAAAGCATTGCCAGCCCTTTCAATTATTCCTAAGAATCTGTCGGCCCAATTCTTTTTCATACTCGATACTTTAATTAGTTTTAGGTCTTTCTAACGTGAAGTTAAATTCATCGGCGGCTAATTTACACGCAAAAACGGATTCTTCACTCAGGTATGGGCTTCCAAAAATTATTTTTGTGTAATATTGATTACAAATTAGTGTCTTTTTATGGATTTAATTATTGAGGCAGGAGGCAGTAAAACAACATTTTTTTTTCAGAATGAAGGAAACCTAGTCAAAATATCAAAAGAAGGGTTTAATCCTTCCATTCATGCTTTCTCCCATCTCAAACTTTTATTGCGAGATTTATCGTCTTACCATTTTACCTCTGTATTTTATTATGGTGCAGGTGTGACTTCGCCTGAAAATATTGATAATGTCAGGAAAATTATTGTTGACTCATTTAGACCTAATAGATTTGAAGTGGCGAGTGATTTGATGGGTGCTGCTCGAGCTTGTTTAGGCAATAATGAGGGTGTCATTAACATATTGGGTACAGGTTCAGCCACCGCATGGTATGATGGATCAAATTTGGATCAACGAGTTATTTCCGGAGGCTATTTGATAGGAGATCATGGAAGTGGTTTTGAACTTGGACGTAAGATTGCATCTTTATGGCTTACTGGTATGTTGACTCCAGATCTAGCTTTGGATCTTGAACATTTTTGTAAAGCTAATGCCCTTGAGTTTCGCAAAAGAGTATATACCTCAGCTTATCCGGTAAAGGAAGTTGCACATTTAACGCATTGGATTTTACGGCATAAAGATGAACCACTTGTGCAAGCACTCGTTCAAGAACACTTCGAAACGTTTGCTCGCTTTCATTTAGAAAGATATACCGATAAAGAAAGAACTAAAGTCGCTTTTTGCGGTGGTTTGGCTCATTTTTTTAAAGATCAAATAGAACAAATCATAAAACCCTGGATATTCAATGCCCCTATATTTGTCCAAGAAGCGGGTCCTGGCTTGTGTGATTTTCACTTTATAAATAAATCAATGACCTAGTGAAGGGTAATGTGATTTATATGCGATGAGACTTTTTTGAATATATTTTCCAATTATATCGAATTCGATATTCACCAAATCGCCAACTTTAATTTGTTGCAAATTAGTGTTGTGATACGTATAGGGTATAATTGCGACTGAAAATTCATTTGTATCTGCTGTTACCAGTGTAAGGCTAATCCCATTAATGCAAATGGACCCCTTAGGCACTATTAGGGCTTCAAAATCCGGTTTATTTAACTCAAATATAAAAGTCCAGCTTCCTTCCTCGGATTTTACTGATTTACAAACAGCAGTGGTATCCACATGTCCTTGCACCATATGGCCATCTAATCTACTACCTGGCAACATGGCCCGTTCCAGATTTACGGATTGGTCTTTCTTCCAATCTCTGATATTTGTTTTTTCTAGTGTTTCTTGAATGGCTACAACTTCGTGAAACCCATCCCCAACACATACCACCGTCAAGCATACACCATCATGTGCAAGACTCTGGTCAATTTTAAGATTATTGGATATGTTACTTCCAATTCTTAATAAATAATTGGTTCCTTGAGGCGTGATTTGCATCACATGACCAATAGATTCTATGATTCCAGTGAACATTTTTATTAAAATTAGCGAATAATCTGAATGAAGCCACTTAATGATTGAGAAACTACATCGTTTCCGTCCAATCTTTTTTCAAAAACTTTACAGGTATAATAGTACGTTCCTTCAGCAAGTTTTTGACCATTTATATGGGTCCCATCCCATTCCAACATTGGATTGTTGGTTTCAAAAACTTTATTGCCCCACACTGAATAAACTTGAAATTCTACATATGAGATGAAACGCATGGATCTGGGTACAAATAAGTCGTTTTTCCCATCTCCATTGGGTGTAAATGTATTCGGTAACGTATATATTGGGCAATTCTCAACACATTCTTTGGATGATAGCAAGCTTTCATTACCATTGATATCTACTGCTGTAATGGCGTAGCATCCAGCCAATCCATCTTGTGGTCGGTCAATTGTAAATGTATCCGCTGATGCATCGATTTCCTTGATTATTTGCATTGCTTCTTCCGGAAAACGGCTGTAATACAATCTATAAAGGATTACATCATCAGAATCTTCGCACGCTTTTTCGACTCTATTCCACCGCACAACATTGAATAGTGCATCTTCTCCGGAGAGTGAATCGACTAAAGTACAGTCATTGGTGACTGAAACAATCGGTTGACATGGAGGTACGGTATCAATAGGCACACCGCATATTTCTTGTGAAAAGTTCAAAATGGGATCAATCAAATCTTGTAAGCCATATGTTCCAGAGCTTTCTATGAGATAGCAGTAATTTTTGCCATTGGTCAATTGCTTGTCCGTATAAGTTGACAAAATGGTAGAATCGATTTTTTCAAATTGCCCTGTGTTTTCATTAAATCGCCAAATATAGAAAAGCTGGTTTTCCCACGGAGTATCACTATTCCATTGAAGCACGTTCCTTCGGTCAGAAGAAACAATCTTGGTGTATAGGGTAGAAGCGGGCAGTGAAGTACCATATCTGGCTCCCCCACGAATTTCGAATATTATTTGATAGGTATACGCTGAATCTCTGGTATTGAGTCCAGTTTCATCAACGAATGTAGTATCTACTATGGCACCATAACTGTCAAAAGTAAAAATTGCACCCTGTACAGGATTAAAATTAAGCGTGCCGATACCCGTGGAACGCTGTAGAATAAATGTGTATGGACCAGGGTATAGTAAAGTATCAAAATCTGGAAGATAAGGTTTAGTCCAATTTATTTCAATTGCACCATTTTCTGGATCTGTTTTTAAAACGGATGCTTTGGTGATAAATGGAATATCCCTATTTAATTGGATACAAACTTCTTTTGAAAATAGGCTTTCTGTACGATTAATAGGGAGGCCAGCTTGGGTGTTTTTAGCAAAAACACCTACTACTCTATAACAATAAATTCGCCCTTTTTCTGCTGTTGTATCGGTGTATTGGTAAAAAGACCCGGTTGTGGACTTGATATTTTGCGCTATAAGAGTGTATCCGCGACCTTCAAGCCCAGGCATGCATGTATCAGGTTGGAGAAATTGACTTGAATTGCGGCGGTAAATAGCAAATCCTTGAAAAATATTATTTTCAGTTTCATCGCAAGTATACGGATTACTCCAGCGCAATTGGACCTGGTCTGATGCGATTTCTCCTGTAAAGCCCTCGGGTTCTGGGCCTACAACTTTAATTCTGATGGTTTTTAAAGTAGAAAGTCCATTGCTGGTAAAAAAATTATCTTCTGCTTTAATCAGAACATTGTAATACCCTTCACTTATATGTTCGCAGGCTGTGAGCCACATGAATGAAGCCTGTAAAGGTGATGTTTGATATCCATTAGGAACTTGGAAAGTAGCGGGTGACACGGATACTTGAAAAGGACCGCCAGTTGCCTCCATTCTAATCCTTTGGCCAAAATCGGGATCAGAGGCTGTTATTGGTATGATAATTCGTGTACCAGCGATTACACAAATTTCATCAGGTGCTTCAATTTTTGGAGGACGGTTGTCACATTCAAGAATTAAAATTTGCAAATCGCGAATGACACTGCCGATTTCTCTTCCATTTCTAAATTCGCGAATTAAAATGGTGATATTGTATTCCCCAGCTCGTTGGGGAGACCTCCAAATAAAGTCTCCTGTCCTGGGATTTAGCGATATGGTGTTATTAGATCCAGGTGCTATTTCATTCGGAAATGAGTAATTGGGGACAGGTGTGTTTCTATCTTGCAGTGGGACGATTAGCTGAAACGTTAAGCTGTCGAAATCCGGATCAAATGCATTGGGGTTGTGTGTAAATATTTGACCAACACAGCCAATTTCAATAGGAGGATTAAGTAAAACAGGAGATTGGTTGTAACCTTCGAACAAGGGATTTAAAAATACTACGGTTGTTTCTAGGTGGAACTGTACATTTTCAGAACTCGGTGGATTGACATTAAGTATTCCTCCGTTTCTATTGGGATCTGTCATGGAAATAGTATATCTCCCGGGACCCGAATACGTATAAGTAGTAATGTACAGGTTTTTTTTAACGTCATTTCCAATATTCTCACCTTTATTATTAGGTCCATTACTTCTGCCTATTCTGCGGCTATTTCCATCTCCAAAAAAAACGTCGAGGCTATCTCGGTCAGCTGCAGTAGAGGAAGCTTTGGTGTAGGTTGTAACTGTGATGCGAAGTGTGAGATCGGAAATTTGTTCGTAAGTAATTTCGCCAGCTCTATTATGTGTCGCCCATAACGATACTGAGCTACAGATAGTCGCTATGAAGAAAAATACCAGCCTGAAATGCTGTACCATATACATAATGGGGCATATTAAAGTATAACGAATGCAGAAGCATCTATGTTTTACAAAAAGTGAATTTCAATATACACTGTGATTGTTATAACTATAAATCATACATTTTATAGAGACATTTTCCACCAACATAGGTTTTTTTAACTTTAATGAATGGAATCTCCTCTTCATTGCAAGTAAGAATATTTCTATCTAACCAAATAAAATCTGCTAATTTCCCGACTGATATAGATCCTTTTTCTTTTTCTTCAAAAGCAGCATATGCATTGGCCATCGTATAAGAATAGAGGGCCTCTGATCGAGTCATTGCCTGTTCCGGAAAAAATGCTTTTTTTTCACCTATTCTTTTTCGGGAAATACTGGCGTACAAGCATTCGAATGGATTTATGGACTCAACAGGCACATCGGTACCATTATTAATTCGTACGCCATTATCCAATAGTGATCTCCAGGCATAAGCGCCTGTGCGTGATCTGTCTAAACCAAGTCGCTTTACTACAAATGGAGCATCTGAAGTACAATGTATTCCTTGCATAGATGCCAGAATACCCAATGCAGGAAAGCGGGCAATATCTGACGTATCAATATGCTGCGCATGCTCTGATCTCCAACGCGCATTTTCTCCGTCAGGCCATTTCTTGAAGATATCTTCACAAATGTTTAAAAATTCTTTATTTGCGCGGTCTCCAATTGCATGGACACACAATTGCATTTTTTTATCCATGGCAAATGCCGCCATTGCTTTCAAGGTTTCAATACTAGTGGTATTTTGACCATAATAACCTGGTTTATCGGAGTATGGTTTTAATTTCCACGCTCCAAAAACTCCTAGTGCTCCATCCAATTCTGATTTTACAGCATTGCATGTAAAAAATCCATTTCCTGCGTTAATTATGGGCAATCTGTCCTTGTTGGCTCGTAATGAATCTAAGTTTTCCCGAATCATGGCCCAAAGCCTGATCTTCAATTCACCCTTTTCTGCCATTTTACGATAACGCTCCATTTCTAAAAAAGAAGTTCCAGCGTCTTGAAATGATGTAATTCCATAAAAAAGACATTTGTCTTGAGCCAATTTAATGCCTCTGGTCCAAAATTCTTCTTCTTGCTGTGCATCTATTTTTTCTTTGTGGGATTTATAGGGAGCTTGAATAATATTCATGGCTCGCTCTTCAAATACTCCTATGGCCTCACCTTTATTATTTTTGACGATAACTCCGCCAATCGGAGAAGAGGTTTCATTGGTTATACCGGCTAATTCCATTGCTTTTTGATTGGCAAAAAGCGAATGTCCAGAAGCATGATAAAGAATAACTGGATTGTCTGGTGTGACAGCTGACAATTTCTCATGGATCGGGTATCCATTCACTGTTGTTGTTTCCAGTTTAGTCCATTTTTCTTGGTGCCAGCCCCTACCGGTGATCCATTCACCAGGTTGAGCATTTTTTGCTGCCTCTTGAACCTTGTTAACAATTTGATTCCAAGAGGTATCTTTTAAGAAATCCAGGTTTAGCAATTGTTGCCCCATACCAGCAAAATGTCCATGACCTTCGATAAGCCCTGGCATGATAAATGACTTATTTGCGTTGATTATTTCTGTTTTATTTCCTTTGAACCGCAATATGTCTTCGTCGCTTCCCACAGCAAAAAAACGCCCATTACTTATAGCTATCGCAGTGGCAGATGACATGGTACTGTCTAATGTAAAAATGTCTGCATTATAAATAATTAATTCTGCAGGAGTATTATGTCTACAACCAATAAAGGATACGATGCTTAATGCAATAATTATTTTGTGAATTAAATTAAAGGTCATAACCATATTGCTTGACGCGTTATTTAAAAAGAAATGAAAAATTGAAGCTTTTAATTGTTTAAATCTTCCCCTCAGCAAAATCATTCCAATTTTTTTCGCTAGGTGGCCCAAGTTTACCTAAACTTTTACCTACCAAAACAGCGACAGCTGCATCGCTGGATATATTAACAACAGTTCGGCACATATCAAGTGGTCTGTCTATTGCAAATATTAAGGCTATTCCCGCTGGGTTGACTCCAATAGATTCTAAGACGATAACCAACATTAGCATACCGGCGCCTGGAACAGCAGCTGATCCAATTGATGCTAAAGTAGCAGTTAATACTATGGTAAGTTGCTCTGTCCAGGTAAGATCATCTCCAAATGCCTGTGCAATAAATACAGCAGCTACTGCTTGGTAAAGACTCGTGCCGTCCATGTTAACTGTAGCTCCAACGGGACAAACAAACGAGGTGACTTCTTTTTCTACCCCCAAATGCTCTTCAACTCTCTCCATAGTAACTGGAAGTGTTGCTGCACTGCTGCTGGTACTAAACGCTAATAGCTGAGCTGGTGCCATTCCTTTGAAAAATGTCTTGAATGACATTCCAGCCCAAATTTTCAATATAGTCGGATAAAATAAAAATACCATGAAAGCTAATCCTAATAATACAGTTAAAGCGTACATGCCCAGAGCTTGAAATACTTCAACGGAAGGAGCTTCTGCAGCTAGGGTTGCCATGAGACAAAATACCCCATAAGGTGAAGCAAGCATGATTAAGTCAATCATTTTTAAAATGATATCATTTACACCTTCAAAGAACATCTTTACAGGAAGTGATTTTTCTTCAGGAATTAATATCAAACCGATACCAAAAAAAATTACGAAAAATATAACTTGGAGCATATTCCGGTTGGAGGATGTGGCATCAATAATATTGTCAGGTACAATATCTACCAATGCAGACAATGGACCTTTGTGCTTAGTTTCTTCAGCTTGCTGTACTTTACTTTCTGCATCTAAACCAAAGCTATTCATGAGCTCGGTTCGTGTATTATCAGAAATAAATTTTCCGGGGGACAATGTATTCACCATTATTAAACCCACACAAACAGCCAATGCCGTTGATACAATATAAAGTCCAAGTGTTCTAAACCCTAGTTTTGAAAGTTGACTAATATTATTCAAATCCGCAACACCTTTAATAAGGGAAGATATAATTAGCGGAATTGCTATTACTTTCAAAAGGTTAATAAAAATAGTTCCGATTGGCTTTATAAAATCAATAACTATTTCTTTTCCTCCTGAAAACTGCGTGAATATGAAGCCAATGGTAATACCTAGCAACATTCCAATCAATATCTTCCAGTGCAACGCAAGTTTTTTCATGCAAACAAATTTGATCCAAGAAAAGCAATATCCCAATTAATGCAAAACTATGAACTACATTTATTTACACAATCAAATAAGTCATAAATGCGGAGCATCTCTTTAAAATTAATAAATTTGAATAGTAGACTGTTGAGGTTTGAACAATAAAACGTAAATTTGCACTGTGAGCTTCATACGACCAGCTCCCTCTGAACTCCCCCAGGTCAGAAATGAAGCAAGGGTAGGAGGTTGTAGCGGTGCGATATGCAAGCTCACTTTTTATTTAACCCTTATTTATAATTCTCTATGTTGTTTTTTATAGATACTGCGAATCTTAACCAAATTTCTGAAGCGAAGTCATTAGGGATTTTAGATGGAGTGACTACTAATCCATCACTAATGGCAAAAGAAGGAATCAGTGGTGATCAAAAAATCATGGAACATTACAAGAAAATTTGTGATATTGCCCAAGGCCCTGTAAGTGCGGAGGTGATATCTACAGATTTTGAGGGTATGAAAAGGGAAGGTTCAATGCTTGCTGAGCTCGATCAACATATTGTTGTTAAAATACCTATGATCAAGGAGGGTGTAATGGCGTTAAATTGGTTTGCTGAACAAGGAGTTCCCACTAACTGTACATTAGTTTTTTCGGCAGGTCAAGCCATATTAGCTGCTAAAGCTGGTGCAACTTATGTATCACCATTTATTGGAAGAATAGATGATATTTCATGGAATGGAATGGATCTGATCAAAGATATAGCTGAAATTTATGGAATTCAAGGGTTTGAAACTCGTATATTGGCAGCATCGATAAGGAATCCACTTCATATTATAGATTGTGCAAAGTCAGGTGCAGATGTCATTACTAGTCCTCTAGATGCCATTCTTGGTCTTCTCAAGCATCCATTAACAGATATTGGTTTGGAAAAATTTTTGAGTGACCACAAGAAATTGAACGGGTAATATCTATCTTATTAGATTATTGCATTTTTATTAAAACGTGCATGTTAAACCTGATTCTAATATCAGCGTTACAACTCCATTATATTCTTGCCCTACAGTCGTTTGGCAAATACGCGAAGTAGTGCAGGTAATAAGTATAAATCCGCCAAAAGTGCGAAGAATAGAGTAGTACAAACCAAAATGGCATGGTGCATAATCTCCTTGAAAGAAGATACAACCAGTATTCCATATCCTGCAAAAAGAATAATTGATGTGTAAACAATGGCGCGTCCAGTGTTAGACATAGTGCTTTTAATAGATTCCTCCAGATCGCCAAGTGTTTCATACTGATTTTTGAATCGGGTTAAGAAGTGGATGGTGTCATCTATGGCTATGACAAATCCAATAGTAAAAATAAGAGATGTTGCCGCATTTAAAGGTATTCCACTTACAGACATTATTAAACCTACTGCAAGTAGAGGCACCAGATTTGGAATGATGGATACCATTACCATTAGCCATCTTCGGAATAATAATCCCATTAATAAGCTTATGAATGCGAAGGCGATACCCAAACTATAAAACATTTCATTATTAATATTTTTGTTGTTCTGGTCAATGAGAATAGCACTACCTGTAATTTCAGCCTTAAGGTATTTGGACAAGCCTTTATCTTCTATCCAATCAAACATAGCTTGTTGGATAACCAAAGCTGAATCTTTGCCAACATCTTGCATCTTACTTACTATACGTGCACTATTAAGGTCGTTTTGGAAAAAATGATACCTTCTCTGATCAATATCAGCCTCCAACAAATAATTGATATAGGTTGAGTCTCGAGGAAAAGTAGCATTTGGGTCCCTGAATCCTGTGTTCATTTGGTGCGATAACTCCAACCAAGAAACTGGAGAAAATACAGGGCCAAAATGACCGCTATTATTTAGGTACTGACTCAAGCTATCTATAGCATTTAAAACAAGTGTGTCCGTAAGACGATATGTTTCTTCGGGTTTTACCCACAACTCAAATCCTCTAATACCCCCAAATTGTGATTCGAAAAATTCAATATCTTTTTTAATCTGGTGTTTATTAGCAAAATTTCCTGAAAGTGTTTGATTGGTTTCCATTAAGGGTAGGCTCAGTAAAGAGACAATAGTAATAATCATAGTGACAATCAATACTAGGCTCGATTTATTTTTCCCAGAATGATAAACGAAATTTAAGAATCGTTCCCATTTGATTTCATTTGCAGTGTTACTCGAGAGTACTTTGGTTGGTGGGAAATAATAAAAAAGCACTGGAGCAAGTGTAATAGCAACAATAAATGCAATCGTAACACCAACGGCTGCATCTATACCGAATGTGGAAATATGCGGTATAGAAGAACTTAAAAAGGTAAGAAATCCAGCTGCGGTGGTAACTGATGTAAGTAATAGATTTAACCAAACTTCCTTAAGCGCTTTTTGAATTGCATTTGTTCGCCCATATTGTTGAGCTAAGTATTTGTGATAATACGTTTGCAGATGAATAATGTCAGATATCCCAACTATGATCATTATGGTTATGAATAAGGTAGAAGTGATATTTAGGGTTCTTCCAATAAGACCTAAATACCCAAAAAACAGTACTAGACCTATTAGCACAATGCTGGTGAGTAAAATGGTGTTTGCCCATGACCTATATAAGAGAAATAATATGAATGCCAATGCGCATGCTACCAATGCTGAGGTATATGGGATTTCATTTTCCAGTAATAAAGTATAACTAACCTGGGTATATAAAAAACCAGCCATGTGATATTGTTTAAACCCACTTTCAATGATTCTATTTTGGATACCTTTTATAATTGCTCTATTTTCCATGTCACTGGTAGAGTCAGCAAGGCCTATATAAATAGCATAATAATCCTGGTTTTTAGAAAGGTAGTAGGAAGAAATCGATGGATTCAAAACGAGCCGAATGCTATCTTCAATCAATTTTTCTTCGTTTCGGCTCAGTACTGGATTTCGAATAAAACCCAGCGGTGTTTTTACTGGAATGCGTAAATTTTGAAGACTTGTT
>CAYUZA010000079.1:0-12017 GCA_964449535.1 uncultured Saprospiraceae bacterium | reverse complement strand
CCTTCCATATCGCGAAAGAACAAATCGGATGAAATGAGAAAATATTAGCAAGCGTTATTTTTACCCGCTATTCACTTTGTTGGTCAAAATAAATTGAATTATAGTATATAATTAAAATGTATAAACAACTTTTTATTTAACAATAAAACTAAAACAATGAAAAAAATCTACGAGCAAGCGATTGAAGCATTAACAAATACTTATGAAAACGACTTGACATTTATTCGTGAGTTTCAAAAATTTAAAGACAATAAGATTACCATTGACCAATACCATGGCGACCACAATCTACATGGATTTAGAGCATTTTTAAAAAACTTTCAAGTCATTAGAAATGTGTCACGATCTAACACTCAAACATTATTAAAAACTACTATGGATTGGATAAATGAAAATAACTCCTCCGACGTAGATGCACTTACTACTCATATCCAGTCTGGTGGTGTTACTCACGGAAAGAAGATGGTTTCATTATCCTCCAAACTTTTATTTTTGAATAATCCAAGAATGATTATACCTTTAGACACAAGAGCTAGAAGAGCCTTAGGAGTTTCAAAAAATGAATATGCAGCCTATTCATCAAAAGTTAATGAGTTTAAAAATAACCACAATTCAGATTTGTTACAACAATTAGAATCAAACAAAAAGTCACTTTCCTCCATTGAAGCAAAATTTGCCGATATTCAAGGCCTGGAAGAAATTAGATTTAACCGATTTTTGGATAAAGTCTTATGGGTAAAAGGCGGCTAAAAATCAGATTCACAAGCGAATTATCCTATATGAACGAACCATATAGGATAATTTTCGTGTTTATAATAAATAGCCGCACTTACCTTCAGCACTACACCATCCCAATAACCACTACCTCTTTACCAGCTTTATCCAATCTCCTTTGCGCAGCTCTTCCTCCAATGTCATGCCATTCAATATGGCCAACTCTTCATGCCTGACGGCCGGGATTTTCTCTCGGCGCAGCAGCTCTCCCAAAGTAATAGCCGTCTCCACCTCTGTAATCACAATACGCTCCGGCTTTCTGTTTAACTTGTCAGGCTCACTCAATTTTTTGAAAGATGCCATGGATTTTATCATGGTTCCCTGCAACGTAGAAAATGCATCCAGCTTCGATAAACCCATCAGATGATATACCATATCATCCATTTGAATAAAATAAGACAAGGTTCGCAATTGACTATTTTGCTGTATTTGGTCAGCCATTAATATCGTGGTATTTAGCCCATTGGTCTTCACATTGCTCTGCTCTAACACTGTCATTTGATGCTGTTGCAAAAACTTCCTGGCCGCAGACTCCGGATCTTTTTCTCCAGACAAAGTAAGCACCAACAATGCATTTCCATCCTTGGGCGCAACCTGAAACCTGGAGGGAGAATTTTGATGATTCCAGTTCGCTGGCAAATCCCAGCGAAATGTCAATTCAGGATGGTAAAAAACATCGTTTTCTACAAATCCCTGCCGGGGATCCTCCCCATACACCAGTCCATCTATCATGCGCAAGTATTGCATTCTGTTCACCTTCAAATCAGTTGCATTATACTTGGACTGCCAATCTGTGGCCAACTTTGTAACCGTATTGAGGCGGTCACCAGGATTAGGGTGGCTAGACAAGAAATCCGGAATAGACTGCGCTCCCGCCTGTTTTGAAGATCGCTCTAAAGTATTGAAAAAACGTCCCATGTATTTGGCATCATAACCAATTTTTGAGGAATACTGCACACCCAAATCGTCAGACTCCCGCTCCGCATCACGCCCAAATTTCAACAATAACAATCCCAAACCCATAGAGGCAGGCTCTACAAATTCGGCCAATTCAGGGACAGCAATTACGCCCGCCATCAGACCAATCTGTGCTAAAATAGCGTTTCGCTGTTGAATCACTGAATGTCTGGCTGTGATATGCCCAATCTCATGCCCCAATACACCAGCAAATTCAGCTTCATTGTTAAAATGTGCCATAATGCCTCGCGTAAAATAAACATAGCCTCCGGGAACAGCAAAGGCATTTAGTATTGGGGAATCCACTATCCGGAAATGGTATTGAAGCTTCGGACGGTGCGAAATAACAGCCATTTCATTGCCCTTTTGCTCAATAAATGCTTGCAATACACTATCCTGATACAAACCGAACATACTGATGATCTCCGGGTCAGCTTGCTGCCCCATACTAATCTCCTGACTTTCAGACATCAATGTCAGTTGTTTCTTGCCCGTGACGGGATTCGTTGAGCACCCGTTAAACAACAGTAACACCATCAACGTAGCGTAACAAAGACAATTTCGTACGAACAAGCGCATTCTTAATGATTTAGAGTATTAATAACTTAGCAAATCCCCTATGGCCTTCTCCACTTTTTCTGCAGAGAGAATCATGGTTTTTTCCAGTATCTCATTCAATGGAATAGCAGGGAGATTTTCAGAGCCAATAGTCCTCACGGGTGCATCCAGCTTTTCAAAGCAGTACTCCTGTATTCGGCCCGCCAAGCTCTGCGCAAAAGAGTGATTAACAGGCTCTTCTGTAACTAAAAGACAGCGCCCCGTTTTTTGGACACTATTAAATACCGTATCTATATCCAACGGATGTAGGGTTCTTAAATCTATGATTTCAACCTTGCCCTCGTAGGTTTTTGCCGCCTGCAAAGACCAATGTACCCCCATTCCGTAGGTAACAATAGTCAAACAATTTTCCGATGCTGTTGCATTCGAAGCGACAACAACCCTTGCTTTGCCAAATGGTACACGATAGTTCTCATCCGGTTCCACCGTGCGGGCAGCCTCTGTACCTTTCACCTTGGACCAATAAAGGCCCTTATGCTCAAATATCACTACCGGATTAGGATCGTCGTATGCAGATTTAAGCAACCCTTTTAAATCGGCTCCATTACTGGGATAAGCTATCTTGACCCCGCGAATATTGGCCACCACTGTCTCCACAGATGAGGAGTGATATGGCCCCCCACTGCCGTATGCCCCTATAGGTACCCTCAATATCATACTGACCGGCCACTTACCATTAGTCAAATAGCAAGACCTACTAACTTCCGTGAACAACTGATTCAGCCCCGGCCATATATAATCAGCAAACTGCACCTCCACAATCGGTCTAAGCCCCACGGCCGACATGCCCACTGTACTCCCTACAATAAAGGCCTCCTGAATGGGAGTATTAAATACCCTATCGTCGCCAAATTGCTGGGCAAGCGTAGCCGCTTCGCGAAATACCCCCCCCAATCTGCCTCCTACATCCTGACCGTACAAAAGGCACTCTGGATGTTTCTCCATTAGCTCACGAATGGCAAAAAGAGCACAATCTACCATCACTTTTTCTTCTGCCCCCTCAGGCTCCCTCTCACCCTTCTCCTCGGTCACCGTAGTAGGTACAAATTCATGTTCAAACAAATCTGTCGGCCGAGGATCCTCTGCCGCAGCTGCTCGTTGCAATGATGCCTCAACCATAGCTCGCTCCTCTGCCTCTACCTCCGCAATCCATGCTGATTTTATGCCCGACAACAGCAATATGGCTAACATATGCCGATAAGGATCGCGTTCTGCATGTTCCTTGAGGTCGTGTCTATACCACTCTTTCCGCACTCCTGAAGTATGGTGGTTCAACAATGGAACGCTGGCATGGACCAAAAAAGGACGTCGCTCACGACGCACTGTATTAAAAACTTCCTGCATCGTTTCGAAACAGCTCCGAAAATCAGTACCATCAATCGAACGCGTTTCGAGACCTGGAAAGCCTTTAGCGTACCCTGCAGCATCGGTTACTCGAATTTCTTCTGCGGTTGCTGATATGTCCCATTCGTTGTCCTGTACCAAATACACAATTGGAAGCTTGCGCAATACCGCCATTTGAAAAGCTTCTGCAACCTCGCCTTCCGTAACAGAAGCATCTCCTAAGGAACACAATACAAGAGGAGGCTCAGTCCATTCTGGTAGCGGCATGTTTTGCTTTTCCCTGTATTGAATACCCATGGCTATCCCGGTAGAGGGTATGGCCTGCATACCAGTGGCAGAAGATTGATGCGGAATTTTAGGCATATCCGGTCTTCTCAAACTTGGGTGACTATAGTATGTCCTGCCCCCGGAAAATGGGTCGTCGCGTTTAGCCAATAGCTGTAGCATCAATTCATATGGTTCCATACCAATGGCAAGAAGCATTGCATCATCCCGATAATACGCCGATAAATAATCCTGAGGTTTGAGTAACAATCCCGTTGCAATTTGAATTGCTTCATGACCACGGGAAGTGGCATGTACATATTTTGACACAAGCTTAAAATTGTCTTCATAGACCTCTGCCATGGTCTTGGCCCTGCACATCAGGCGAAATGCTTTTTGTAATAATGCCGTTTGGTCTGAAGTATTGTCTGATGTGCTATCCATGAACAGGAATTTCTGATGGGCAAATATACGGCACAAGGGCAAACCACAAGGACATAAAGCAATACAACACTGAATTTAACGCTTTTTAAGACGGATTTCCTTGGTTACAAATTAGAAAACACACCCCACCCCACTTATCTGCTACAAATTCCAAAATACAATAAACGACAAAAAAATATTGAATATCAACTATTTATCCATCATTTTAACATCATAGGCACCTCCATCAACAATATTTCAGAGTTCGTTTTTGCTTTGAGGTTAAATTGTCCGGTGTCCCAAATGCCTAGTCCATCACGAGCTTCCATTATTTGTCCATCTACCTCCATACTGCCGCTAAGCAAGAATGCATAAACTCCATTTCCTGGCTTCCGGAGCTTGTAAGAAATCGTTTTCCCCTGATCGAATTCGCCTAAATGGAACCAGGCGTCCTGATGAATCCATACGCCCTCTTCATTAGGATTAGGGGAAACTATCTGCTGCAATTTATTTTTTCTGTCCTTGCGCTGCAAGGTCATCTGATCATAGCGGGGGGTCACATTTCGCTTATTGGGATACACCCAAATTTGCAAAAATTTAACCTGTTGACTGGCATTTTTATTGAATTCACTGTGACGAATTCCGGTCCCTGCACTCATCACCTGAATATCACCATTGCGGATCACCGCCACATTGCCCATACTATCTTTATGTTCCAAATCACCTTCCAATGGTATGCTGATAATCTCCATATTGTCATGAGGATGAGTCCCGAAGCCTCTACCACCAGCTACCACATCGTCATTTAATACGCGCAAAACACCAAAATGCATCCTATCCGGATTGTAATAATTGGCAAAACTAAAAGTGTGATGCGACTGCAGCCAACCGTGATTGGCAAAGCCTCTTGTATTTGCTTTGTGCAAAACCCTATTTTCCATAATTTCTTCTGTGGGGTTTGGTAAATGGTTAAATCCTATGATTTCCAATTCGCGGATTTCATCAATATCATTATTCATCACTTGCGCAATGGCAGGACTGATGGCAAACATACCAGTACCTAAAAGTCCTTTTTTCAAAAATGTCTTTCTATCCATAACACTAGATTTATATTAATCAAACAAGATACCCATTTTTCCCTGCTGGTAATCCCGCATGGCTTCCAAAATTTCTGTTTCCGTGTTCATAACGAATGGCCCGTGACTCACCATAGGCTCACCTATTGGATCTCCAACGCAAAGTAAGAACCGACCTTTTTCAACGACCTTTACGGTCAAACTATTTCCATCTCTGGAAAATATCGGCATGTGATGCGCTTTAATTTTAGTAGAGCCTACTTCAAATATGCCATCCAGTGGGTAAAAAAGCACCTCTCTACCCTCTTCAATTTGGACGGTATGCACATCATTGGCTTCAAGTTGATACACCCTGGCTTGAATTCCAGTTACACTTTTAGCAGGGCCCTTTTGACCATAAGCCTCTCCTGCAAATATGAACACTTTGCTCCCTGCATCGCTTAATATAACCACCGGAACCGCATCAGCTTGTATGCCTTGATATAGTGGTGGTAGTTTTTTATGTTGAGCGGGCAGATTGATCCATAATTGGATATACTCAACCTGTCCACCATTCCTTTTCATGTCTGAAGGGAGATTTTCTGAATGCACAATCCCTTTCCCGGCAGTCATCCATTGAACTCCCCCTGAAAATATTGTACTCTCAATACCTGTCGAGTCTTTGTGCGCTACAGCGCCATCAAAAATAAAAGTAACCGTCTCAAAACCCTTGTGCGGATGGGGTGCAAAGGGCAACCCAGCATTGCCAGGTAAAAATTCAAAAGGTCCGGTATGGTGCAATAATAAAAAAGGATCCAAATAGTCAAGACTACCCGCCGGAAGCGGCTGCCGGGTCAATAGGTTACCCATCCTGATGAGGGAGGAAGGTATAACTTTTGTGATGGATTTTAACGCCTGCACAAATCTGGTTTTAAATGATAAACACTAGGGTTAACAAATAAAACCAAGATTTTGATTAAAAATTTGATATATTCACCGAAGATTAATTTGCAGTATAGATTGAATGAGCCACGATTGCGTTTGTTCGTCTTATGATTACTAGCATTTAACTCTACCTTTAGATCATAAAACAAATCTAAACCATGCGATCATACCATTTAATACATTGTCTTTTTATATTGATAATTTCCATCCTAACACCTATTACAAAATTGTACGCTCAGGAGTTCCATGCCCAGGATAGCTTTTGGAACCATTTACAAGGATTGTGTGGCAAAAGTTTTCGCTTTTCCGACATTAAAGCACCGGCCGGAGATACCCTGTTTTTAGGCAAAGAAATCCTTATTCACGCCCGTATTTGCGCGGGCAATAATATCATTATGCATCTTCACGTAGGTGAGAACCGCAGCCGAACCTGGATTTTCAGCCGCACAGAGCAGGGCATCGTCTTGAAGCACGACCACAGAAAGGCAGACGGATCGGTAGATGAAATCACCCAATATGGCGGGATCACCAACAATTTAGGCACTGCTACGACTCAATATTTTCCAGCTGATGAGGAAACCCGGCAGGTTCTCCCTGCAGCAGCAGCCAATGTATGGTGGATTGAAATCAAAGATGAGGGAACCTTCACTTATAACCTGCATCGCCTCGGAACAGACCGCAAATTTTCTATTCTTTTTGACACTAAAAATGAACAGGCTACTCCTCCCATGCCATGGGGTTGGGAATAAGGTGGAATTTTTGACAGGTAAGTCAAGAACGCCCGACATCTACTGCCTGCTGATGCTCTTCGTTACATAGTAAGTATTGTAAAAAACGGCGGTGGTTGGTACAAACCAGCAGGAAAATTTTCGTTGAATGAATGCTCCAGGTAATTCTATTCGGGCCTGATATTTTTGTACTCGATTTGGTCTATAATTCTACCCAATGCATCCGTGATGCAGTAATAATCCGGAGTGGCTGACTTCGTGCCGAATGGTATTGAAAATGTGTCTGTGACCGGGTTTGGAAATACTTTGATATCATAAGGATTTGTGCCATTTATACCAGAATATACAGCATTGACCAAGGATCTGATCAACAATATTTCATAAACCATGGGATCTGCGCTTGTCAGATTGGTTTGGTTACTGTTGAATGGATTCAAAAGAGGACACTCGTTTTTCATACCAAAACAGGTTACAATCTGTAAAATGAAAATCCTACAATTTGCACAATAGATATATGTGCCGGCATCAACATAGTGGCCCACCTTCACGTAGGTGAGAACCGCAGACGAACCTGGATTTTATGCCGTTCGGATCATGGCATTTTACTAAAACACGATCATAGACATGAAGATGGCTCTGAAGATGCTGTTACACAGTATGGAGGTTGGACTACTCATCGGGGAAGTGCAACACGACAGTTTTTTCCAGCGGACCAGCAAACGGTTGATTTGATTCCTGATGCCGGTGGAAATGTATGGTGGTTTGATATGACTCCACAAAAAAGCTTAACCTACAATCTGATTCGACTTGGAACTGATCGCGTCTTCACCCTCACATTTGATATCAGTAAATCCTTTCCAAATCCACAACTGGCTCGGGGCTGGGAAGCGTAAAAATGAAAATCCGTTAAGACGTATTCTAACTATTCCTGTTAGACATCCGCAGCTGCTAAACCCTTTCTATAATGATAGCTGAAGCTCCACCGCCACCATTGCAAATGGCTGCCATGCCATAACGCGCATTTTTTTGCTTCAACACATGAATTAGAGTCACTAAAATGCGGGCGCCAGAAGCTCCAAGCGGGTGGCCTAAAGCTACCGCTCCTCCATTTACGTTCATGTTGTTTTCAGATATCCCCATTTCTTTAGCAAATACTTGTGCGACAACGGCAAAAGCTTCATTTACTTCAAAAAAGTCTATATCGCCAACCTGCAAACCCGCTCTTTCTAATGCCAACTTAGCAGCTTTTACCGGAGCAGTAGTAAACCACTTAGGCTCCTGAGCAGCATCTGCAAACGATACAATACGTGCCAGTGGAGTCAAACCTTCTGCTTGCACCAAATCCTCACTGGCAAGAACCAAGGAGGCTGCTCCATCATTAATAGTAGAAGCATTGGCCGCGGTAACCGTACCATCCTTTGTAAAGGCGGGCTTTAATGTTGGTATCTTATCAAAACGAACATTTTTATACTCCTCATCTGCAGCCATTAATATCGGGTCCTTCCCTTTTTGTATAATGGAAACCGGTGCAATCTCTTCGCCAAGCAGTCCAGCTGCCGTAGCTGCAGCAGCACGTTCATAAGACTGAATGGCATATACATCTTGCATTTCGCGGGTAATGCCAAATGCAGCAGCGGTTGAATCGCCACAAATCCCCATAGCAACCTGATCGTAAACATCTGTTAGTCCGTCTTTTTGCAACCCATCAACCATTTCTGCGTGGCCATATTTTGCACCCCAACGCATTTTAGGAACATAGTAAGGTATGTTGGACATGCTCTCCATGCCTCCAGCCAATACCGCTTTATTCATACCTGCCATAATGGTTTGCGCTCCCAACATCACCGCTTTCATCCCAGAAGCACATACTTTATTTATTGTAGTGCAAGGAACTGTAACAGGCAAACCACTACCCAATGCTACTTGGCGCGCAGGAGCTTGACCTAAATTGGCTGAACACACATTGCCATAAAAAACCTCATCGATATGCTCAGCAGCGATTTTACTTTGTTCAATAGCTGCGCTTGAAGCGACTACCCCTAATTCAGGTGCTGAGAAAGTTGCAAGGGAGCCACCGAAACTACCTAGCGGCGTGCGCTTTGCTGCAAGGATATATACATTTTTCATGCTAATTTATTTGTTGTGATTGTTGAATGCAGGTAATTTATGATTTACCAGTGGGCAAAGGTAAGGTAGATTCCCTGTTCTCAAAAGCATGTGGACTTCTTTCCTGACTTTTACATTAAATTAAAACTATGTAAGTACTACAAAGCATCACCAGATACTTTCTTTTCTAAAAAATTGTCCCCATTGAACACTTTAGATTCAAAAAACATATATCCAAAAGCCTTGTTTTGTATTTTTGTCTCTTTATACTTAGTTCCATGAAATACCCCCAGTTTTTATTCTTCTGTTTGTTTGCATTCCATACATCTTTTGGTCAATCTGTTGACCCCATACATAGCAGAGCAAAAGTAATGGTTCCCAATCCTGGGGATTTGCAAAAAATAGCTGCACTAGGCGTTGATGTATCTCATGGATATCATGAAAAAAACTGCTGCTTTACCACCGATTTTTCCGCAAGAGAAATTCAACGTATGCGAGAAGAGGGCTGGGAAGTAATTATTGAAATTGAAAATGTAGCAGAACACTACATCCAGCAAAATCTATTCCCATCTCCTACAAATGCCTCCTCGAGGAAAGTGAACTGTGAAAAAAACAAGCCCAATAACATCAAAAATCCTCAAAATTTTCAATTGGGTTCTATGGGGGGGTATTTTAGATATGACGAAATATTGGATCAGCTTGACCTTATGCAAATCAAATATCCGCATTTGATCAGCCCGAGGGAACCCATAGGAAATTTTAAAACGTACAACGGTACATCTATTTTCTATGTGCGTATTTCCAATAGCCCACTCCTTGATCAAAATGAAAAGCCTAAGCTGCTTCATACTGCCCTGCACCATGCCAGAGAGCCTATTAGTGCATCCCAGATGATTTATTTTATGTGGTATTTGCTGGAAAATTATGCCACAGACCCATATATTCAATCATTGGTTAATGCAACTGAAATTTATTTTATTCCCATTCTGAACCCAGATGGTTATAGAAGAAATCAAGAAACTCATCCTGATGGAGGTGGTATGCATAGAAAAAACAGGCGCTTCTTTGGTTCAGGCAATTATGGTGTAGATCTCAACCGCAACTACAGTTTTGAGTTTGCTTACGACAATATAGGTTCATCTTCAAACGACTGGGATGATACATACCGTGGACCTTCGCCTGCCTCTGAGCCGGAAACCAGGGCAGTGCAATTGCTTTGCAATGAAAAAGGATTTGATATTGCATTAAATCACCACTCTTTTGGCAACGTTTTGCTATTTCCATTTGGATACGCTGACGTGCCAGTTCCGGATGAGCAGACCTTTTTTTCCTTGGCATCCGCTTTGACTAAAGAAAATAATTACCAATATGGCAGGCCCTGGGAAGTTCCTGCAATAGGATATTCTACCAACGGCAGCAGCGATGATTGGATGTACGGAGATTTTCAAAGTAAGCCGCCTATTTTCTCTTTCACCCCGGAAATAGGATCATCATCCCAAGGATTTTGGCCGCATCGTGACGATATCATACCCTTGTGCAGAAGCGCTTTGAATATGAATATAACCTCCATAGCCTTGGTCAACAATTATGCTGAAATGCAAGAAATGACTCCAGACATGGTTGGCTCTACTGACAATCGACTGCTCGTAAAAATCAAACGAAAAGGACTAAGAGATGGTCAATATCAAATTAATGTGAAGGCCTTAACCCAAAACATTACCATGATCAAATCCTCATCCATTCATTCACTCCTGCCCAACGCTGCCTTAGAAACTTCCTTTGAATATCAGATCAACCCAGGTATTCAAATTGGCGACCCTATTCTATTTGCTTTGGAACTCAATATGGGAGACGGAATGATCTCCCGTGATACTGTTGAAAAAATATACATGGGTGAAAAATCCGAACGCTTCAGAGACATGGCAATGGATGCAAGCCAATGGGTTGTGGAAGGCTTAGCCCAGTGGGGTGTTGATGAATCAGATTATTTTTCTGCCCCTACTTGCCTTTCAGACTCCCCTGGTTCACTCTATGAAAGGGGATCTACAAGTACTATGAAGCTGTTTCAACCTGTAAATCTTGCCAACGCCCGGGCAGCATATCTTTCTTTTCGCGCGCGCTGGGAAATTGAACCTGGTGCAGATTTCGTAACCATTTCAGCCTCTCAAGATGGTTTTGTTTTTAAACCATTGTGTGGCAGATTTACAAAGCCAGGCAATCGTCAACAACAAGATGAAGCCAGCATATATGATGGCTTCCAGGATGAATGGGTTTTAGAAGTTATGGATCTACAAGACTATATTGGCAAAAATTTATATTTACAAGTGACACTTACCGCTGATGCATCCAATCAATTTGACGGATTCTTAATGGATGATATAGTGGTGGTAGTTTTTGAAACGACTAGCTCCGTCGAAAATCCTTCAACCTACCATTTGGTATCTACCAAGGCTTTTCCAAATCCTGCGAAGGAAAAAGTATTTATTCAGGTCAACCAACCGTTAACAACACTAAATGCTAATGAGTGGCAAGTAGAGATTTTTGATATGCTAGGCAAATCTTGTTTCAATCAACCTGCCATAATTTCTGACGAAAATCTATTGGAAATCCCAGTATCGACCCTAACAAACGGAATGTATCTATATAGGGTTTCATACAATAATCAATTGGTAGGAAATGGCAGATTGAGTATCTCCAGATAGTTTACGCTTGAAAAACGTCCGGCTTACCTAACACTTCCCGCTTCAAGGTGATATACTCCTCTTGTGTAATAAGTCCTTGTTCCAGCATCTGACCAAGTTCC
>CAYUZA010000078.1:0-12061 GCA_964449535.1 uncultured Saprospiraceae bacterium | reverse complement strand
CTTTCTGCTTCTATTCAAGTTCAGTGCTGGCAGACAGTTTTGTGCCTGCCTGTTCGGCAGACAGGCTCCGAAACCCGCCCGAACGCAAAGCCCGAAAACGTTATGATCGACCAAAAGGGAAGTTCCTTGAGTATAAATTTGTGTCCTAATAAAGAAACTATTATCTTTGTAATAGTGTTAAATAATCATGAATGTTCAAAGTCAAATTTCTGGAAGAAGCCAAAGAATTCTTAGACTCCTTAGACGACAAACCCAGAGATAAAATAATTTACAACATTTGGAAAACTAAAAGTATAAAAGACGATGAACTTCTGAAGAAGCTCGAAGATGACATTTGGGAATTTAGAACCTTGTATAAAAAAATTGCTTATCGATTATTTGCATTTTGGGATGAAACTGAAAAATCAATGATAGTAGCAACAAACGGAATAGTCAAAAAAACCGATAAGATACCAAAAAAAGAAATTGAAAAGGCAAAACAATTGAGAGTTGAATATCTTAAATCAAAAAAGAAATGAAAACATATAGTTTAGAAGAAGTAACTGATCAATACATAGGCAAAAGTGGAACACCTAAACGAGAGCTTTTTGAACAAGAACTTAGGCTCGAGTTGCTAGGCGATGCAATTAAAAAGGCTCGTAAAGCAAAACATATGACACAAGAGCAACTCGGAGAACTTGTAGGAGTACAAAAATCCCAAATTGCAAAAATTGAAAACTCAACAACTGACGCAAGATTTTCAACAATATTAAGAGTTTTCGATGCGCTAAAAGCAAAGGTGAACTTTACAGTTGAATTAGAAAACCAAAAGCTAATGGTTAGTGAATAAGGAAGGCCAGTTCATAACATAGGCTGTGATGATATTTTGGCTATCGCCAAAAACATCACATAGCCTTTGGCGTTCCTCGCTATGAGAGCAAAAACCCTGCGTAAAAGTTCTATATATGGAAACAAACAACTAACTTTGCAAAGTGAGACATTTAAAGAAAAAAATAGAAGTTGAATTGCTTGAAGAGGCAGAAATTTACTTCTTAGCTTTAAATGATAAGATACAAGCGAAATTTTTATGAGCATTTGATAAAACAGAATCTGGATTAAAAGGGCCTTGGTTTGAAAAACTCAATTCAAAGGATGGAATATATGAGTTTAGAGAAAGAGACCAAGAAAAGTTTTACAGAATTTTTGCGTTTTGGCATGGAGACTCAGAATCTAAAACATTGATAATTTGTACTCATGGATTAGATAAGAAATCAAACAAAACGCCAAAGTCAGAAATTGAAAAAGCAATAAGAATTAAAGAACTTTTCCTTAATGATAAAAAAAGTAAGAAATGAAATCAATAACATTATCAGAGCTCAAAGACAAAACTCTTGGAAAAGTAGGAACGCCTAAACGAGATAAATACGAACAAGAACTTAGAGTAGAAATATTGGCTGAACAGATCAAACAATTGAGAATCGAACGAAACTTAACTCAAGAACAACTTGGTGAATTGGTAGGCGTCCAAAGAGCCCAAATTTCAAAGCTGGAAAATAACACAGGCAACGTAACAGTCGCAACCTTGATGAAAATATTTGGAGCTCTTAAAGCAAAGGTCACATTTGAAATTGAAAAGGAACAGTTTGACCTCACTTAAAATCACAAAGCAAGTAACAACAGCTATGATGATAGATTTGCTATCGCTTCATACATCACTCAGCCGGGCCTTTAAATGAAACCCTGAAGCATTCGACAAACCTATATTTGAAGAAAAAAGGCAGCTTCATTGTTCCATTTAGGACAAACATCTGTAACTGTGCACTGTGCACAAACATCATAAATTCAGAAGGATACGATACCACTTTACGACAACTCGACTGTACGATAGAACGACTTTACGACTTTACGATAGTACGACAAATCGACCATACGAAAGAACGATACTGCGTCTATGCAATAGTTACAGATAATGCTTAGGACGACCGAGTTTCAAAGAACATTGATCTAAAATTTGGAAATTGTTACCTATTTAGCTAACTTTGACCCGTGGCTGACAATTTCATCCGAGACATCTTTTATTACAAAGACTATTATCTCGACTTCTTTGATAAACTTAGACCCGAAGTCAAGAGAAAGGTCAACTGGACTTTGCAACTCATTGCGACTATTGAACGTGTCCCAGAGAAATATTTCAAACACATCACCGGATCAACAGGACTATACGAAATCAGAGTCGAGGTTGGATCGGATATTTTCAGAGTTTTCTGCTTTTTTGATAAAGGCCAAATTGTAATCCTGGTTAATGGCTTTCAGAAAAAGACAAAAAAGACTCCGAAAAATGAAATAGAATTGGCAGAAAAACTAAAAAAACAATACTTCGATGAAAAAAGCAAATAAAAATCTGACTTCGTTCGCTGACCATCTTGACAAACAATATGGAAAGAAAGGAACAGATAAACGCGAAAAATACGAAGAAGAATTTGAAGCATTCAAACTCGGAGTTATGCTTCAAGAACTTCGTAAAGAACAAGGACTAACTCAAGAACAACTTGCTGAAAAATGCGGTACTACCAAGACGTATATTTCACGCATTGAAAATAATGCGAGCGATATCAGACTTTCAACTCTTATGAGAATTATTCGTGAAGGACTTGGTGGACACCTCAGATTATCGGTTGACATATAGTCTAAAAGAGAAAGCAATACCTGTAACACACGTTAGGCGTCATGCGGGGTGACGTGCTTAAATTCAAGTTCAGTTTTCCAATTTAACTTTAGTGCTGAGTTGACCGGTTTGTGCCTGCCTGTTCGGCAGACAGGCTCCGAAATCCCGCACGAAAGCCAAGCGTGAGAACGTTAGCGTGCAATAAAAGAGCTCTGTCCATTTGAAAATGTTATCTTATGTGATAACTTTCTATGTATGATTAGGCAGGTCATATTTTTTGGAAATCACTTTATTGAATTTTATCAGAACCAGGAAGAAAAGGTAAAGAATAAGATTCAATACGTTTTTGAGCCGCTTAAACAAGTGGAAATAGTCCCTGAGAAGTTTCTAAAACATGTTGAAGGAACGGATGGGTTATTTGAAGTAAGGGTGGAATACCAATCGAATATTTATAGAATTTTCTGAAGTTTTGATGATGGCAGACTCATCGTTCTATTCAATGGATTTCAAAAAAAGACTCAAAAGGCTCCGAAGAAAGAAATAGAAAAAGCTAAAAATTAATGAAATAATATATTCAATCGCAGAAATAAGACAATGAAAGATTATAGCGCAGTTAAAACATTCGACGAACTAATTGAACTGGAACACGGTAAAATTGGAAGTGAGAGCAGGAATAAATATGAAGAAAACGCCCAAATGTTTATCATTAGCGAAATGCTAAAAGAGGCTAGAAAGGAAGCAAACCTAACACAGGAGCAATTGGCTATAAAGGCAGGAACAAAAAAAAGTTATATCTCAAAGATTGAAAATGGCAAAGGAAATATCCAGTTAGCAACATTAATCCGAATTTTTGAACAAGGATTGAATAAAAGAATTGGGTTAACATTCCTGTAAAAAACGAAAGGAAAAACGCACTCTAACAGCCCTCATAGAAAATTCAGTGCTTGAAATCCCGGCCTGCGCGTAGGTGCGGACGATGGAATACTAATGCGTCTATGCAATAGTTAGCAGCAAACCATATTAAATTTGTAGGTAAAAATAATTTTGATTATACGTACATAATTATGTACATAATTATGTACGTAATTTCGTACATTTACTATAATTTATGTAAAAATGAAAGCGATATCAATCTCAACATTGAGAAAAGGAATGAAAGAATACTTTGATTATGTTTCAAAATCAATGGAAGTAATTATTGTTCCAAGAAACAAGGAGGAAGAAGCAATTGTGATAATGTCAATTCAAGAATATAATTCCCTTAAAGAAACAGAACACCTCCTTTCAACTGAAGCTAATCAGAATAGACTTCAAAAGTCAATTAGCCAAATAACGGAAGGCAATTCTGTCAAATTCAATCTCTAATTTTTTGAATAGTTCGCTTAATGAATATTGAGTTTACAGAGATTGCTTGGGAAGATTTTTCGTACTGGGTTGATAATGATGAAAATATTGTTACGAAGATCAAGGAACTAATTAATGCTATAAACAAAGATCCATTTAAGGCAATTGGAAAACCTGAACCGTTAAAATTCGGGTTAAAAGGATTTTGGTCGCGTAGAATTACTGGTGATCATAGATTAGTCTATAAAATTAGTGGTACAAAAAGAATAGATCAGAAATGCACTATTATTCAATGTCGCTTTCATTATGACGACAAATAATCAAGTGAGAATTATTCATATAAATGGTCAGCTGCAATCAGCGTGCAGCCGAAATTATGGCTTTATCCTAAGTTGGATCGTTATGCTACTTTTAATACCTTAGCTTGGACTGTGGCATCCGTTTCCAAAACCCCAAACAGCGGCTGTCACGCAAACCGTGTGTGACTCGAAGTCAAAGAGCCAGGAACAGCTCCTTAACATGTTGATATACTTTTGGGAGAACCCCGTAGGAGAAAGTGTTGGGACGATACGACGATACGACCACTCCTCGCGTCGAAAATTAAGGATGGTCAATAATGCTCAGGATGGTAAAGATCTTCGTATTCCTTCCGCAAACAGACTTGAGAAATTAAAAGACGATTTGCAAGAATACTACAATATTAGGATTAACAATCAATGGCGAATCATCTTCAAATGGATCAATAATGATGCATACGAAATACAAATTGTAGATTATCATTAAAAAGTACAGATATGGATAAGCTAAAAAATATTCACCCGGGTGAAATTCTACTTGAGGAATTCTTAATTCCAATGGAGATTTCGGCCTATCGTTTGGCAAAGGAAACTTTTCTCCCTCAAACCCGCATTTCCTAAATTATCAAGGGCAATCGAAGAATCACAGCTGACACCGCGATTCGTTTCGCCAAATATTTCGGAACAAGCTCCAAGTTTTGGTTAGGTCTTCAAGATGATTATGATTTGGAAGAAGAACGAAATCAAAAAGAGCAAGAGTTCAATAATATCAAACCCATAGAAGGAAACACTGCATAACACACATCCGGCGCAAGAACAGTAATTATGGAGATCGTGAAACGACTTATTGAAAACAAAATGATCTTGAATCGCAAATAAAATAAACTTTAAAAATCGGCTCCTTCGCCAGGCGTGGGACGTTTGTTTTAGTATTGAAATTAATCTTGATACACCTATGCCTTCAGCTCTTTTATATTCTATTTCCCTTTAATTATGATAAAACAATCATTCTATTATTTCTAAAAATTATATGTACAGAAATGAATATGATCAGAAAGCATAAGGATTTGAAGGTTTATCAGTTGTCTTTTCAGGCGGGGATGGAAGTGTTTCATTTGACTAAAAAGTTTCCCTAGGCGGAAACCTATTCATCGACGGATCAAATCATAAGATCTTCTCAATGTGTAGGGCAATATAGCGGAGGCTTTTCGGAAGCATAGATACCCTAAATCACTTGTCGCCAAATTATCCGATGCTTAAGGAGAAGCTGCAGAAACTTTAGTGTGGCTGGATTATGCACTGGCCTCAGATTACATCACCACAGAGGAACATACTGCGCTCGTATTTGTTGTAGATGGTCCATTATCGCCATGCTCATCAATATGGCCAACAAACCCGAAAATTGGACCATTTAAACCATACATGGTAATATCGTATAGTCGAGAAGTCGCATATTAGCAAAGTGCTTTTATAAACCATTAAGAAATTAAGATCCATTAAATTAAAGGACAACAATCCTTAATTCCCTTAATGCCTTAATGGTGAAATATTTCTAACTCACGAAAATACAGCCTTAGACAACTTGAATCCTACAGTTGTTCATCCACATATTCCTTGCTTCGTACAATCAAAGGTCTATAATTCATCAATTACTACTAAATAAAAACAAATATGTTTAGTACAATTTACTAAACATTTGTAATTTTGGAACATGAAACAACTCATCAAAGAGATCATACTTGAAAACCAGCATATGAAGATCCCGATGATGGTGGACCGAAAACACGAGATTCCATTGGATTTGAGTGTGATTGTTAGTCTGGTGGGGCCTCGCCGTAGTGGAAAATCATGGCTGCTGTACCGTACCATGCTTCAATTGGAGCAAAGAGGTGTGTCTAGAAAATATATGTTGTTTGTCAACTTCGAAGACGAAAGGCTTATGCTTCAGAAACAGGATCTAGATCTAATCATTCAGGCTTACAATGAATTGTATCCTGAAATTGAAATGGAAGAGGTGTATCTGTTTTTTGATCAGATTCAAAATATTCAGGGTTGGGAGAAGTTTATACGTAGGGTTTATGATACTCGTTCGCGGCGACTTTTCATTACAGGATCAAATGCCAGGTTACTTTCCAAAGAAATCGCAACTGCGCTACGTGGAAGAAGTATCAGCATAAATGTACTACCATTTTCTTTTCAGGAATACCTTATAGCTTTAGGAATTGAGCGATCCTACAGCACTCAAAAACAACGTAGCACTCTGATCCATTATATGGAGCAGTTTATGCAACACGGAGGCTTTCCTGAAACTATAGGTATGCCCGACCCATACCGAAACAGACTCTTGCAGGAATATTTTAATGTTATGATGTTCAGAGACATTGTTGAGAGATATCAGGTAACTAACATTGAAACGTTGAGATTTTTTATTAAAAAGATATTTGCGGGGGTTACTAAACCATTCTCAGTCAATAAGGCCTACAACGATCTGAAATCGATGGGTTACAAGATCAGCAACAAATATTTGTATGACTACCTTCAGCATTGCAATGATGTTTATCTCTGTCAATCAGTTTCAAAGTATGACCATTCAGAAATCAAACAGGCAAAAAGCGAGCAAAAGGTTTACACCATCGACACTGGTTTACTCGCAGCAGTGGAGTTCTCCATTTCTAAAAACCAGGGAAAATTATTTGAGAACATGGTCTACATGGAACTCCTAAAACAAGCGAAAGCAATCTACTATTTTAAAGATAGATATGAGTGTGATTTCATAGTTGGTAAACCCGGCAACATGCAGACTATACAGGCATCCTGGTCCCTAAACGAGGATACCACTCGTGAACGTGAACTTCGCGGATTAAAAGAAGCATGTGAATACTTGGGTACTTTCCGTGGGATAATTATTACCCCGGACATTCGCGATACGTTGTACTACCAAGGCATTACTGTCGAGGTAATTCCTTTTTATGAAATGTTTGCCACGGTCGCATAGTTGTTAAATCACATATTCCTTGATTCGTAAAGCCTTAGGTAACTTGAATCGTTCTATCGTATAGCCGTATCGTCGTAAAGTCGCAATGTGCTTTTTTTTACCATTAAGAAATTAAGATGCATTAAGTTTAAAGACAACAATCCTTAATTTCCTTAATGCCTTAATGGTGTAATATTTCCTTCTTCCGAAAATAGAATCTTTGATTACTTTAATCGTACAATCGCAATGTGCTTTTTTTACCATTAAGAAATTAAGATGCATTAAGTTTAAAGCCAACAATCCTTAATTCCCTTAATGCCTTAATGGTGACATATTTCTAACTCTCGAAAATAAATTCTTAGACAATTGAAATCCTACAGTCGTAATATAGTTCGTTTCGCAAATAGGCGCAGCTATGGCTTTACGAACTAAACTTGCTATAAGTGCCGAACTCCGAATTTACAAATTTATTTTCTCCGGAGAGACGCAACCCTGTTTGTGCTTATTTGCTGTTAGAGGCCGGCAATTATTCATTTTGCTTTACAAATTCTTCAGCAGTTAAAACTGGAATTCTTGCATGTTTAAAATCTTTCAAATTTCGTGTGACAAGGATATTAATCCCATTCTCGATTGCACAATAATATTGGATTGCATCCTCGAAATCTCCGAAATCTGAATTTAAGGCCAATTCTATTACTTTATCATCAACGGGCAGAACTTTTACTAAAACTTTAAATCGTGATAAAATTTTTCTTGCTTCAATTGCTGATTTTTGCTTGGAAAGTATATAATTTAAATTTCCAAAACAGTGTGATGAAACACAAATAGTTACTTCCTGCTTGTCTGCATTCGTAAATAATTGAGCTGCATATTTATAAAATGGTTCTCTCTTTGCCAAAAGGTCAAAAACAACATCTGTGTCTACGAAGATTTTCTTTGTCATTTGTATTTTTGAGTTAAATAATCTGTGTAGTCATCTTTGTCATCATAATTTTTTGGCAATTTGATAACCCCTGATAAACTTTCTACCAATGGGGATATTTCCTCCTTAGTCGAATTTTCTTTCGTGAGCAACTGCAAATAGCTTTCTATAAGTTTTGAAAGACTAATCTTCTTGGATTCGGCATAAAGTTTTGCCCGATTTATAATCTCCTTATCCAGTTTTAACGTCAATTTTGTGTCCATAGCGTTTTATTATACGTACAAATATACATATTAAATACGTATTCAGCAAATGAATGTGCTTTTTTTTGCTACAGATTGCCACTAACTATTGTAAAGTCGAGTAGTCGCATATTAGCAATGTGCTTTTTTTTACCATTAAGAAATTAAGATCCATTAAGTTTAAGGCCAACAATCCTTAATTCCCTTAATGCCTTAATGGTGAATATTTTCTTCTTCCGAAAATAGAATCTTTGATTACTTTAATCGTACAGTCGCAATCTGCTTTTTTTACCATTAAGAAATTAAGATCCATTAAGTTTAAGGGCAACAATTCTTAATTCCCTTAATGCCTTAATGGTGAAATATTTCCTTCTTCCGAAAATAGAACCCTAGATAACTTGAATCGTACAGTCGTAGAGTCGTAAAGTCGTACAGTCATAAAACCGCCCGCGAAACAACCAAGCTTTTGCAGTATCTTTCATTTATAATGATAGATAATATTATTTATTTGTCATTAGTAATGAAATATATTGTATATTTGCTAAACACGGCCGCTATATGAAAGCCATATTAAAACAGGTTATTTTTGATCAGCGGAGTCTTCCTTTCGGGCAGAAGATCCCGAGGTTGATTCCTCAGCATTTGATCGAAGCCCCGGAGGTGCTAATAATATCGGGTGTTAGGAGGTGCGGTAAATCAGTTCTTCTGCAACAGATCAGAAATCAGCAAAAGGAGAGGGACTATTTCCTGAATTTCGATGACGACCGATTGGCCCGTTTCACCGTGGATCATTTTCAGGATTTGTATGAGGTGTTCATAGAGTTATTTGGGGAGCAAAAGACTTTTTACTTTGATGAGATACAGAATATTCCCGGATGGGAATTGTTTGTCAGAAGGCTATATGAATACGATCACAAAGTATTTGTAACCGGGTCCAATGCCAATATGTTGAGTCGGGAACTTGGCACGCACCTGACAGGCCGATATCTCTCTCACGAACTGTACCCGCTATCATTTGCCGAATATCTGGAACTGAATAATTTCACCATTACAAAGGCTGATTTGCACACCACTTCCGGGATTGCCAGCCTTTCCCGCTATTTCAATCAGTACATATCAAACGGGGGCTTTCCTCAATATGTGCTGACCCAAAACACTGACTATCTGAAGAGTTTGTACGAGAGCATATTATACAAGGATGTGCTGGTCCGTAACCGGTTGACCCATGAGCGTGAGATGGTTGAGTTGATCTATTACCTAGCAAGCAACACTGCCACTTTGTCGTCATATAGCTCATTGGCCAGGGCCATAGGGGTAAAACACCCGGTCACCGTGAAAAACTACATCGGATTTCTCGAGAATACCTACCTGATCTTTCAGATTCCTAAATTTGACTATTCTGTAAAGAACCAAGTAGCCAATGCTCGCAAAACCTATTTCATCGACCATGCCCTGGTACGCAGAATTGGCTTTGGTTTTTCTGAAAATTCTGGCAGACTGCTAGAAAATCTTGTGTTTATTGAGCTAAAAAGACGGAGTTATGAAGTCTTTTACCATTCAGGGAAGGGGGAGTGTGATTTTCTGATTCGGGAAAATAACAACGTCGAAGGGGCAATCCAAGTTTGCCATAGCCTCACTGACTCCAACCGCAAAAGAGAGCTTGCCGGATTATTGGAAGCCATGGAGATTCACAACTTGAATGAAGGTCTGCTGCTTACCACCAACTGGGAAGAGCAGATCGCAGTAAAGAATAAAGTGATTCACATAGTTCTAGTGTGGAAATGGCTGTTAAATCGCCTAACGGACTAGTCGACCCTTCGTTCTATCGTATAGTCGAGAAGTCGCATATTAGCAATGTGCTTTTTTTTACCATTTAGAAATTAAGATCCATTAAGTTTAAGGACAACAATCCTTAATTCTCTTAATGCATTAGTGGTGTAATATTTCTTTCTTCCGAAAAAAAAGCCCTAGATAACTTGAATCGTAAAATCGTACAGTCGTTCTAACGTATCGTCGTATCTTCGTAAAATAATAAATTCATGAAAACATCTAATAAAATCTTCATCGCTGGCCACAATGGAATGGTAGGGTCTGCCATATGTAGGAAATTGGCAGCCATGGGATATCATAATCTACTATTGCGCAACAGAGATGAATTGGACCTCACGAGTCAGCAAGAAGTACATGCATTTTTTGAAGCAGAAAAACCAGAATATGTATTCCTTGCAGCTGCTAAGGTGGGAGGTATTGTAGCCAATAATACCTATCGGGGTCAATTTATTTATGAAAATTTGATGATACAATCGAATATCATACATGCAGCCTGGCAACATGGGGTCAAGAAGCTGCTGTTTTTGGGGAGTAGTTGTATATATCCCAAACATGCCCCACAACCCATAAAAGAGGAATATCTGCTCACAGGTCCACTAGAAGAAACCAATGAACCTTATGCTATAGCTAAAATTGCGGGTCTAAAGATGTGTGAGAGTTACCAGCGGCAATATGGTTTTGATTACGTGGCCTTGATGCCAACAAATTTATATGGAATTCAGGACAACTTTGACCTGACTACCTCACATGTATTGCCTGCCATCATTCGGAAATGCCATGAAGCTATGATCCAAAATCAACCGCAGATTACGCTGTGGGGTACAGGTGCTCCTTTACGCGAATTTTTATTTGTGGATGACCTTGCTGATGCAGCAGTTTTTGTGATGGAACGCCAGATGAAACACAGGCTGTACAATGTAGGCACGGGTACAGACCTTAGCATAAAAGAGCTTGCGGACATGATACAAAAGGTGGTGGGATATAAGGGAGCTATTGTTTGGGATCACAGTAAGCCAGATGGAACACCGAAAAAACAGCTGGATGTAAGCAAATTAGCAGCGGAAGGCTGGCATTATAGTCAGAATTTATTGAAAGGTATAAAAGAAACTTATAGTTGGTATATTACTACTTTTAAACATAAATTTTAATACGTTAACTTGCACAAAATTTATTTATAATGAATAAATATTTATATAATTTATTAATCAAGTCTGGACGTAAAGTAAAAAGATTACTTGGAAGAGATTCAAGAGTATACCTTAGAAATTCTGATGGTTTTATTCACGTGAGTGCAAATGCAGGCCAAGAAAGAGGCGAATGTGACAACTTTGGCTTACATGTTATTTGGATCGAACCTATTGAGGAAATAGGTTGACCAATTACAACATAATATTCTTGATTTACGTAGGTTGCACAAGACGATGAGAGTTTTATGGAAGGAATTATACATTTGTTACTGGACGATGAAAGTAACCATCAAATGGGTCAAAAAGCCGCTGACGCACTAGGCGATTTATATACCATTGAATCCTTTAACCGCATAGTGGCAAAAGCTTTATCATAGACAGTATTGTAAAAAGTGAAAAAATGAATAATAATGGGCATTCAGCAGATATTAAAGTTTCCATAATTGTACCGGTTTACAATGTAGCACCCTATATCAAGGACTGCCTTGAATCGCTCATAAACCAAACCTTGCAGGAGATTGAAATCATACTCATCAACGATGCCAGTACAGATGCCTCTGGTGCGATATGTGATACGTATGCACAAAAGGATTCGCGTATTATAGTAATTCACCATGAGGTT
>CAYUZA010000077.1:0-12077 GCA_964449535.1 uncultured Saprospiraceae bacterium | reverse complement strand
ATTTACGGGCTATATAAAAGTAGAGGACAAAAAAACACGGAATCCTATTTTAAAGGTGAACGCACTCTCCCATGGTATGCTGTAGGATTATCCGTTATGGCCACTCAAGCCAGTGCAATCACTTTTTTATCTGCACCTGGTCAAGCATATACAGATGGAATGCGGTTTGTTCAATATTATTTTGGACTACCCTTAGCAATGATCGTAATTTGCGCTGTATTTATACCATTGTATCATCGACTCAATATTTACACCGCTTACGAATTTTTAGAAAATCGATTCGACCTAAAAACGAGGTCTCTGACCGCGTTATTATTTCTCATACAAAGGGGCTTAGCTACTGGTTTAACCATCTATGCTCCTAGTATCATATTATCCTCCATTTTAGGCTGGAATATTTATTATACCAATGCGGCCATTGGAGGAATCGTATTGCTTTATACTTATTTAGGTGGAACAAAAGCAGTTTCTTACACCCAATTAGGGCAAATGGCCATTATTCTTCTTGGAATGGTACTAGCCGGTTACCAGTTGGTACAAATGCTCCCTCCTAAGGTTGGATTTTCAGAAGCCATTCGTTTAGGAGGGCAACTTGGACACATGAACATTATCGACACACGCCTAGATTTTAATGAGAAATACAATGTCTGGTCAGGAATCATAGGTGGTTTCTTTCTGGCGCTATCCTATTTCGGAACCGACCAATCGCAAGTTGGACGGTATATTTCTGGAAAATCAGTCAGCCAAATCCGGCTCGGCCTTTTATTTAACGGGGCTTTGAAGATCCCAATGCAATTTGCCATTCTAATCATTGGTATATTATTATTGGCATTTTACCAGTTTCAACAACCTCCTCTCCTATTCAATAAAGTGACTGAAGAAAAGGCGCTCCAATCTGATTATGGAGATAGGTATAAAAATTTGCAAGCACAATTGGGAACATTGCATGAAGAGAAATCAAAAATTGCAATGACCCTTGTTGAAAACAATAATGGTTTAATTAAAAATCAAACCAATATAAAGTTACAGTTCAACAATTTACAAAACAAAGCAGATTCACTGCGCCAAGAAGCAAAATTGCTTATAGAACGTAATAATCCATCCTTAGACACTAATGATGTAAATTATATTTTTATTGATTTCGTTACCCGATTTTTACCCGTTGGATTAGTTGGGCTTTTGATTGCAGTTATATTTTCTGCATCCATGAGTTCTACTTCCTCAGAACTAAATGCATTGGCCTCCACTTCAGTTATTGATATCTATAAGCGCAGTATTCGCACTAATGGCAGTGAAAGTCATTACCTCTCCGTCTCTAAAGCGATGACGCTATTATGGGGAATTATCGCCATAATTGTGGCCAACTTAGCTACAAAATTAGGTAGTCTCATTGAAGCAGTAAACGTGTTGGGGTCGATCTTTTATGGAACAATTCTAGGCGTATTTTTGGTAGCTTTCTTCGTAAAATATATCAAAGGCAATGCCGTATTCTTAGCTGCGTTGATTGCCCAAACCATAATCATATATTGTTACAATTATACAGAAATTGGCTTCCTATGGTTCAATTTATTAGGCCCAGCTATAATAATTCCACTTGGAGCAGCTATTCAGTGGACATTAAACATACAAAAATTCAAATAGGTAAGGAGTTACTCTTTCCAGATACTATCAAGTCTACCTGAGATCGTAGCTAAGTCCGTATATCCATGGGCAACCAAAAAATAAGTGCCACCTTTTCTGAGCACAACATATGGATATCCTGTAGCTTTGAGATCGTTGGCAAATTGAAATTCCTGTCTGGTCTGTAGTTTAAAAGAATCTTCATCGCAGCGTTTTAAAAACTCCATTTTATCGACGCCATAATTTGCTGCTATACCCGCAAAATAATTCAAATCTTCGGGATAAATACCTTCATAATAAATTGCCTTCTGTAATTCAGAAGCATATTGTAGTTCATGCTCTCTATTGAAAGATTTAAAAACAGTCAGTGCAAGACAAGCTGGCCATGAATTCATGATACGCTTTCCCTCCCCCATTAAATCTTCTAAATATGCGGTACCAAATTTAACACCTGTCATCTCTTCTACCCTTTTCACCCCGTCTCGAATGTAAGGAGCAATTTGGGACAAGGGGCTGACTCTTTCATCAATCACCATACCCCCTGAAATGACCTCAATAGAACATTTATCCGCCAAATTTTTCTGCAATTGAAGCATTACGGGAGAAAAACCATAGCACCAACCACACAATGGATCGTAAACATAAAATAGTACATCTTCTGATTTGGCCGATTGAGCTGAAGCTGTCATTATGGTAAAATTTAAAAAGTATAAACTTATCAAACAAAGTCTTTTTAAAACAACATGAATGTAACTGTACATAACTTGGTAAGTTCAATCACAGAAAATAAATATAAGAATACAAACAAATGATTATCCATCCAATCAGGTTGAGCCACAAACCCCGGCGTGCCATAAAGAGAACATCAAAATAACCTTTGCTATACACCACAGCATTGGGAGGAGTAGCTATCGGTAACATAAATGCAAAACTAGACGCAATGGTAACTGGAAAAGCGTAATATTCAACAGGAAGTCCCATTTTTTCTGCTACCTGAAATGCCAAAGGCAGAAATAAGGTTGCAAGTGCAACATTTCCCATTAGTTCCGTAAGCAAAAGCATAACCAAAGACAAGACCCCTAGAAAAAGTATGGGTTGATTGCCGAAGTAATTTACCAAAAAATTGGCTGCTGTATTAACCAAACCTGTTTGCCCCATAGCTGAAGCCAAGCATAGGCCTCCACCAAATAACAATAATATATTCCAAGGCAAATTTCTAGTATCCTCCCAACGCATGATGTGGGTAACCTTGCCTTTCTCAAGAACAAAAAATGGAATAACACCTGCTAATAAAGCAATCATGGCATCGTCAATAACTTCCGCTCCTATCCAATCATTAATGATTGATCGAGTCACCCACAGGAAAATTGCCATGGCAAAAACAACCATTATCCATTTCTCATTGTAGGTCACAGAACCTAAACGATCTAATTCAGGTTTAACTTTTTGTCGAAAATTGGTATTACTGGTGTCTAGTCCAAGTTTATTTATTTTCAACCTATAGAGTAGATAAGTGATCGCAAACATCAAAGCGGCAATGGGTAAACCATACCCCATCCACCCAATAAAACTCAATGAAATATCGTACTCAGAAGATAACAACCCATAAAGCACAGCATTAGGTGGGGTTCCAATCAAGGTTGCGACACCCCCAATTCCAGCTGCGTAGGCAATTGAAAGTAAAAAATAGGATGCAAAAATCTTTTGAATTGGACCATCTTCATCTGGCAATATCCAACCGAGTGCAGGAATAGCAATAGCAGTCATCATTACGGTAGTTGCTGTATTTGAAATCCACATACTCAACAATGCGGTGGCTAGCATAAAACCTAACAATATACCGGCAATGCTGCGACCTGTCCAATAGATTATATAGAGCGCTAATCGTTTGTGAAGGCCCGTTTTTTCAAGCGCACTTGCCATTAAAAAGCCTCCTAAAAACAAAAAAATAACCGGATTAGCATAACTTAAGGTAGCCTTTGAAAAAGACATAATCCCTAACACCGGAAACAACAACAACGGCAGCAAAGCAACTACTGCGAAGGGAAACAACTCGGCAATCCAAAAAAGAATTACCAACCATACGACCCCTAATAATTTCCAGGCTTCAGCAGATAAAGCAGCAGGTTGTTCTGTCCATTGGAAGTAAAAAAATCCAAGCAGAGCAATTAGCAACAGGAAGGAACTAGTCTTTTTTGAAAACATAGTAGCACAAAATAATACCTCGAGCAATTATGGGTTAAAACAACAAGAGTAATTTAACTACCAAAAAAGATATTATTAGGATATCTCCGTTATCGTTAAAAACAAAGGTATAATTTATATGTTTATAAAGAAAAAATTATGTTTAGCTGGTTCAAAACTGACCCTTTGAAAAAACTGCAAAAGGAACATGCAGCCTTGTTAGATGAGGCATTCAAAATGTCTACCATTAACCGAAAAAAAGCTGATGAGTTGACCTCAAAAGCGCAGGAAATCGAGGAAAAAATCATGAAATTACAGGAAAACAACACGAAAAAATAATTTCTACATAAGAGCCAAATTAGCTTTAATTTCTAGCTCCAATGAAATTCTGTTTTCGGTCAATTTTTCAAGTTTTTCCTTTACATTTAATGGATTAATGCGCACCATATAATTCCATAAATCATGGTTATCGTGCCAATCTCCCAATAGCCCAGCAATATTGACCCATTGACTGTGTTTGTTAGAATTGGGTGTATCTTTTGAGATGCGCATTGCAATTTTTTCAAGAAATATACTAAACTTAATCCACTTTCGGGCTTCATGCCATTCCTTTCCAGGTGGTTCTTCCATGAGTAAAAGGGACGCTTTCTGACGACAATGATCCACAAAATTCAATAAAGTCTTGCGTTTTGTTGATGCGGTCGATTTCTTCAATCTCCGTTTTGATTTTTTACTATATTTTTCCCAATCTTCGTATGCTTGTATCAATTCATGTGAGATTGTTGGCTGACTTTGCTCCAAGGTTGTCAATAGCCCCTCTGATTGCAACCATTCATTCTGAATATCTCGCTCTCTTAATGGACTAGTTAGCCTGTAAAACTCTTTTAAACATGGCCAATATCGCCATATTTTTCTACCCTTACCGGCATTAACCATGTATGCCCTTACCGCATGGAGCTTTTTCATCTCCTGCCGAAATGTATGCAGATCCTTAGGTTCAGCATACTTCATGTAACGATCTATAGCCTTTCTGGATGCATTGATTGCTAAAAGGGCATTATTAATAAGCAAATCATCCATCAAACAAAAATTATAATGTAGCTGAATTTATAAAGGTATATTTCCATGCTTTTTTGCCGGAGGAACTACTTGCTTGAACTTAAGCGATGCAAAAGCCAATAACAATTTTTTACGAGTATCAGCTGGATCTATAACTTCATCGATATAACCCCTGCGCGCTGCCTGGTATGGATTAGCAAAAGTATCTGCGTATTCTTTTTCTTTCGCCATTAGGGTTTCAGCGGGATTCTCCGACTGGCTAATTTCTTTTTTAAATATGATTTCACTCGCCCCTTTGGCACCCATCACTGCAATTTCAGCGGTGGGCCAGGCAAAATTATAGTCAGCTCCAATATGTTTAGAATTCATGACATCATAAGCTCCACCATAAGCTTTACGGGTAATCAATGTAACACGAGGCACGGTGGCTTCACAGAATGCGTATAATAATTTAGCCCCATTGCTAATTATCCCACTCCACTCCTGGTCTGTGCCTGGTAAAAATCCCGGAACATCAACCAAAACCAACAAGGGTATATTAAAGCTATCACAAAAGCGAACAAATCGCGCACCTTTTTTAGATGCTTCGACATCCAATACACCCGCGAGATTATACGGTTGATTAGCAACAATCCCAATACTTTCACCTCCTAAACGCGCAAAACCAATTACAATATTGTCAGCGTAGGCAGGCTGAATCTCTAAAAAACTACCGCCGTCTACCACCATTTCGATAACCTCCTTCATGTCATAAGGTTGATTTGGACTTTCCGGAATGATTTTTCGCAATCCCAGCCTAAATTCATCGGTAATGGTAAAATCTAATGCCTTAGGTTTCTCCTTGAAATTTTGAGGGATATAGGTGAGAAGTTTTTTCGCAATGGCAATCGCAGACAAATCATTCTCAGCAGTGAGATGCGTCACCCCAGACTTACGAGAATGTGCACTGGCACCTCCAAGATCCTCAGAACTTACTTCTTCGTTGGTAACTGTTTTGACCACATTGGGTCCGGTTACAAACATGTAAGAAGTGTTTTCGACCATAATAATAAAATCAGTAATGGCTGGGGAATAAACCGCACCACCCGCGCAGGGGCCCATAATCAAGGAAATCTGAGGAACAACCCCAGATGCCAAAGTGTTTCTGTAAAAAATATCTGCATACCCCCCCAAAGAATCTACACCTTCTTGTATTCGTGCGCCTCCTGAATCATTAAGGCCAATTACAGGCGCTCCATTTTGCAAGGCCAAATCCATTATTTTACAAATCTTTTCGGCATGGGTTTTGCTCAATGCGCCACCAAATACGGTAAAGTCTTGACTATAGACATAGACCAATCTACCCGAAATGGTGCCAAATCCGGTAACTACACCATCTCCGTCAAATAATTGGTCCTGCATTCCAAATTCATGACATCGATGAGTTACCAGCATACCGATTTCTTGAAAAGACCCGGGATCTAATAATAGTTTTAAACGTTCCCGCGCTGTAAGTTTTCCTTTAGCGTGTTGTGCATCTATGCGACTTTTACCCCCTCCCTGCAATGCGGAAGTTATTTTTTCTTGCAAAATATCCAGCTTATCTGCCATAGCTTCATGATTCATTTAATAAGCCAAAGTTAAGTCAGTATCTCCTAATGAAAGGACTGTAGCGTCAACAACCTTTTCAAGTCTCAATATTTAATTAAAATATGCGGATCAAAAGCGCAAATTGACTTAGCTTTAAGGCCGTTTAACAGCAAAATGTTACACTATGTCACATTCACCTCTTTCTTCAAGGGTATTGCAGATGACCGAATCAGAAACGCTTAAAATGGCTCAAATGGCCAGAGAGCTACGCGATAAAGGTCATCATGTAATTAATTTGAGTCTAGGAGAACCTGATTTTGACACCCCTGCATCCATAAAGCAAGCCGCCAAAGATGCTCTAGATCAGGGCTTTACCAAGTATACGCCTGTAGCTGGTTTTCCAGACCTTAGAAAAGCCATCTCAGAAAAATTTAAAAAAGAAAACGATTTACAATATAGCCCAGAACAAATCGTAGTTAGCAACGGTGCAAAGCAATCTTTAGCCAATGTCTGCCAAGCTATGCTCAATCCTGGTGATGAGGTAATTATTCTGGCGCCATATTGGGTTTCTTATTATTCAATAGTAGAATTGGCTGGAGGCACCCCCATTTTATTGAGGGCCGGTATTGAACAGGATTATATTCCAAGTGCTGAAATGCTGAACAAAGCAATTACAAAAAAGACAAAACTCATTTTGTTTTCAACCCCATGCAATCCCACAGGTAGCATATTTTCTCGCGAGGTATTGGAAGGTTATGCAAAAGTGATCGTAAATCATCCTGGAATATATGTGATATCTGATGAGATATACGAACACATCATTTTCGATGAAACACATGTGAGTATAGGTTCTCTCCCCGGTATGCAAGAAAAGACCATCACTGTAAATGGTTTTTCAAAAAGTTTTGCAATGACCGGTTGGCGCTTGGGTTATATAGGCGCACCTAAAGATATTGCTGATGCTTGCGTAAAAATCCAGGGGCAATTTACCTCTGGAGCCAATGCCTTTGCTCAAAAAGCAGGGATTTTCGCATTACAACATGCCGCTGCTGATGTAAACGCCATGAAAATGGCTTTTCAATCAAGGCGAGATCTTATTTTATCATTATTGGCAGAAATCCCAGGATTAGTTTGCAATGTTCCAAAAGGTGCGTTTTACGTATTTCCAGACATTTCTCATTTCTTTGGCAAAACAGATGGTCATCGAACCATTAAAAATGCCGATGACTTTTGTGATTATTTACTGGAAGAAGCCTATGTTGCCACAGTTTCTGGGCATGCATTTGGCGCTGATAATTGTTTTCGCATTTCCTATGCTGCCTCTGAAGAAGAGTTAAGAGAAGCTATAAAACGTATGAAAATGGCTTTGGATAAATTGCAAAACTCCTAAAGATTACGTTTGACGAAGTCTTTGCCAAGCAAAGACCATTTTTACTAATCGATCATAGCTTTGGATTCCCTCAGGAACGCTGTTTACCTTTAAATAGCTATCATAAATCGCATCGCGAACGTTTGGCATGATGGTGGGAAAAGCGTCATATCGCTGTCGAATGGCAGCAATATCTTCGCTTATACCAGAAGGCAAAAGACCCAAAGTAAGTTGATAAAGCTCAGGATTAATACCGCGCAATGCACGCAAAAGATGTCTAAAATATTCAAGTTGACCTGAATAAACAACTGAAGAATTGTCGCTGTGTAAACATATCAAGTATGCTAAAAAATTAGCATCCCCTTCGTCTGTAATACCTTGAGCATGAGTCCATTCATGCGCTTTTAAAAAAGACAACTGAAGTGGATGTACCGCCTTATCCAACTGACACTCTCCTGTGTATGGATTATAAAAACCCAGAGTTCCAATACGCAATAAAGCACCTTCAGGCCAAAAGACTTTCCAAGCCGCATCGCCTTTAATTTCTATACGCCAATCTTCAAATAAACGTTTACAATCTTGGAGTAGATCTTCATCTGGCACGGACATCAAAACAGAATCTGGAAGTAAAGAAGCATCTCCGTAACCTATGCTATATCTGAGCGAAAGCAAATGTTCTAAGGTGCGGTTTATTTCATCTTTTACCCTTTCCTCTTTAAGAGCCATGAGACGCAATCCAAAAAAATCATTAGCTCGGAAACCAAGATAATGAAAGCCCCATAGCCAATAAAAAAGTGAAAACAGCAACAGAATTCTTCGCAATACCAAATGTATACCCAGTCCAACAAAACGCATGGAAGATCCACCCTGCCAACATTGCCAATACCTGAAAGCTAAATGTACCAGAATAGAGACAATTATTAACCAAAAGAAATTAAACGTAATGCTGCAAAAAATAAAATCTTGAACTGGCCTAATGACCAAATTGAATAAGTATTTATCATAAACCGGATAAAAAGAAGCATGTAAAGAAGGTAAAGCAAACAACAGAATGGTTAACACAGCAAAAACGGCTAATACAGCTGTTGAAAAACCCGTTGGAGCAGATTTCTTTTTATTTATGTAGTCAATTAGGTATTTCATCCTAGACATCGGTTATCCGTAATAGCAAAACAAAATTCGACAATAATCGTTAATTAAGGGTTGTAAGGTATTAACTTTACAGGTCATATATGAAACTATTAATCTTTAAATCCTAGAAAAATGGCATTTGAATTTAGTGACAACAACTTTCAGGAAACTGTATTAGACAAAGAAGGTGTTGCAGTGGTAGACTTTTGGGCTGAATGGTGCGGACCTTGCCGCATGATAACCCCTATTATCGAAGAATTGTCCGGCGAAATGGATGGCAAAGCACTTATTGGCAAACTCAATGTTGACAATAACCCCAATGTCTCTATGAAATATGGAATACGCTCCATTCCAACTATTCTAATACTTAAAAATGGTGAAGTTGTTGACAAGCATGTTGGAGTAATCTCGAAACCTGCATTACTTCAAAAAATTAATGCTCAACTAGCATAAAATTAAAAAAACGGTTTTCTGCGGAAAACCGTTTTTTCTTCCATCCCTTTTCCTAAGCATTACCCAAATGGTATTTGAAAACGTCCCTATAAACAGTCTTGAAAATTTTGAATTATTGGCTCGACAAGTTGTTGAGGGTTTCATCATAGGTATGCACAAAAGTCCATTTCATGGGTTTTCTGTTGAGTTTTCCGAACACAGATTATACAACCCCGGCGAACCAACCAAAAATATAGATTGGAAAGTATATGCCCGAACGGACAAAATGTTTGTCAAACGTTTTGAAGAAGAAACAAATCTTCGCTGCCAGATCGTATTGGATACATCCTCGAGCATGTATTACCCTGATAAGAAAGATAAAAACGATTGGAATAAAATTGAATTTTCGACTTTAGCAGCTGCATCCCTTATGCATTTGCTCAAAAAACAACGCGATGCTTTTGGGCTTACGTTGTTTGACGAGGAAATGACTTTGCATACTTCTACGAAATCCAGTACTTCTCATTATAAGATTCTGCTAAGTCATTTGTTTAATGTTATGCAGAATCCATCGCGAAGCAAGAGTACATCTGCCGCAAAGACACTGCACCAGGTTGCTGATAGTCTTCATCGAAGATCGCTGGTTATTATATTCAGCGACATGTTCGAAACACAAAGCGATTCATCGGAATTATTTAGTGCCATACAACATCTCAAGCATAATAAGCATGAGGTAATTCTTTTCAATGTAGTGGACCAGAATTCGGAATTGGAATTCAATTTTGAAAATAGACCTTATCTTTTTGTTGATCTGGAGAGTGGTGAAGAAGTAAGACTGCAGTCCAATCAGGTAAAAGATTATTATGTAGCACAAATTGCTCGCATCCAAGAGTCTTTGAGATTGAAGTGTTTGCAATATAAAGTAGACTATATGCATGCAGATGTTGGACAGGGTTTTAACAAAATTTTGCAATCATATATGGTGCGCAGATCCAAAATGAAAATATGATTTATGTCTATTCTGCATTCTGCAAATACAAAATCGCCAAAAGGTCTATCTAAGGAGACCATACTCCTGGAAACTTCAGAATTAACAGAGAAAATTGGCGATTTGCAGCACGCTTTATATGCGCGCAAAAAACAATCTGTGCTCATTATACTGCAAGGCATGGATGGGAGTGGAAAAGATGGAACTACATCAGCCGTCTTTCAGCACACCACGCCCGGCGCCCTTCATGTATATAGCTTCAAGAAACCTACTGAAGAAGAAAAATCACATGATTTTTTATGGCGAATTCACAAACAAACCCCTGCTAAAGGTTATATCCAAATATTCAATCGATCTCATTATGAAGATGTACTTATTCATTGGGTTCATAGCTGGATAAATGATAAAAAACGAGATTTGCGCATGCAGGCTATTAATGTCTTTGAAGAGATGTTAGTTTGGGATAATGATACAATCATTTTGAAATTTTTTTTACACATATCCAAAGATCGCCAAAAGGAAAAGTTGCTTGAGCGCGTCCAAAACCCTAAAAAACAATGGAAACATGCAGATCAAGACTGGGAAGAACGAAAACACTGGGATAAATATATGGAAGCATATGATTATGTACTAAAACGCAGTACGATACCCTGGACGATTGTTCCAGCAGACCAAAGTTGGTATCGTAATTATATTGTTGCCCAAAAAGTATACGAAGCTTTGTCTAATCTAGATCTGAGTTTACCCCCTTTGCAAACAAATTTGAAGATAGATTAGCAATAAACAGATATGGAATTGCCAGATAAAATGCGGATAGACAAGTGGCTATGGTGTGTGCGTATATTTAAAAGTCGTTCAATAGCTGCCGAAGCATGCAAAGGGAACCACGTCGCTATGAAAGGAAATCCACTCAAAGCTTCTGCAAACATCCAGCCGGGAGACCTAATTACGGTTAAGAAAGACGGATTTTATTTTCAATATGAAATTCTACAACTTTTAAAGTCAAGAGTAGGAGCTCCAATAGCCCGATTGTGCTACAAAGATTGCACCCCTCCAGAAGAATTGCAGAAATATGATGATTGGTACGCAAGGAAGACCCGTTCAGAATTCCGAGAGAGAGGATCTGGAAGACCTACCAAAAAAGATCGCAGAGAAATTGACAGAGTAAAAGACAAATAAATATTTAACCCTTATTCCAGTTTCAAGTATCTGCACCTATTATATTCATTCAGTTAAAAATTGGCAACAATAGAATGCTTTTCGATTAATCTTTTACACAACGTACAGACAACCCATTTCTAACTGACCCCCCATAACGTATTACTACTCCACTAAAACTGTCTAAATCACGCCTGTAAATAGCATCTGGCCCTGAAGAAGAACTAGACCAAAAAGACCCGTACGCTTTTATATTTGAAAAAGAGCCATCAAAGTAACTCCTGAGTCCCCCTGGGATAGCTGAAAAACCGCTTTCGTTAGATGCACCCTGGTTTGGAGCTATCCAGTACTGAGAGCCCACAGACCGTAATTTTCCACCCACATTTTGTATACCACCACGGGGCCCTTGTTGATCGAGCTGTTCACTCGGCATTCCTAAAGCAGTTTCAAGTGCCTGCCAATCTAATTCGGTGGGAACGTGCCATCCATTAGGACAAATATTACGAGTATCAGTAACTGCATAGCCATTGTATAATTTTCCATAAATGGATTCAAATTCAGCAGAAT
>CAYUZA010000076.1:0-12078 GCA_964449535.1 uncultured Saprospiraceae bacterium | reverse complement strand
AGATCAAGCGGGTATTCTGGACGTATGATGTGCCGGGTGGGGAGACCCGAGGCGGACACGCCTTCCGCCAGCAACAGGAAGTGATCATAGCCCTCAGCGGGAGTTTTGATGTGGTGGTGACTCATCCCGATGGAACACAAGAGAAACATCACCTCAATCGCAGTTACTACGGCCTTTATCTACCTCCCATGACCTGGCGGCACATGGAAAACTACACCACCAACTCCCTCTCCCTGCACCTGAGCAGCCATGCCTATGATGCGGCCGATTACATCAGGGACTTTGAAGTCTTTGCTTCTCATGCGTGAGATCAACCTCCATACCTCCACCATCCGAGATTGTGAAGTGTTGACACTGCCCCGGATACAAACGGAAAGTGGCGCCATCACGGCTTTGAATAATGGAAAAGAAATCCCTTTCCATACCCAACGAGTGTACTACCTGTACGATGTACCCGGAGGTGCAGAACGGGGCGGCCATGCGCACAAGGAATTGTACCAACTGATAGTAGCTGCCAGTGGCAGCTTTGATGTAGTGATAGATGATGGTACTATGAAACGTACCATCACCCTCAACAGACCCTACCACGGCCTCCTGATAGTGCCCGGCATCTGGCGGGAGTTGGTGAATTTCAGTTCAGGGGCAATATGTCTAGTAATGGCGTCCATGGAATATAGGGTAGATGACTACATTCGTGAGTATGAAGTTTTTAAATTACTAAAAGCATGAAGTTCAACAACAGAAATGTTTTTGTTAGCCCATCTGCTATTCTGGGCAAAAATGTAAGAATTGGAGATGGTGCAACTATTTATGATAATGTTGTAATTGGAGATAATTCTATTATAGGTAACGACTGTGTAATTGGAGAGCCACTTGCAGACTATTATTATAAAGCCAATTATGAAAATCCACAAACAGTAATTGGAGAGGACTCATTTATTAGAAGCCATACCATTATTTATGCAGGCTCCACATTCGGTAGAAAATTTAGTACAGGACATAGGGTGACCGTTCGTGAGTTCACAAAAATGGGTAGTAACTGTCGAGTTGGAACTGTATCTGATATTCAGGGATACGCCGAATTTGGTGACCATTGCTGGTTGCATAGTAATGTTCATATAGGTCAAAAATCAAAAATTGGGAATTTTGTATTTATATACCCTTATGTAGTACTAACGAATGATCCTACACCGCCATCAGAGACTATAATTGGGCCTGAAGTTGGTGATTTTTCCCAAATAGCAGTTTTTAGTGTTTTACTTCCGGGGGTTAAAGTGGGGAAACATGCATTAGTTGGAGCAGGAAGCATCGTTGGTAAGAATGTTGATGATTATACCCTTGTTCTAGGAAATCCAGCAAAACCAGTTAAAGACGTTAGAGACATCAATAATCGAAGTACAGGTGAGAGCCATTATCCATGGCCAAATCGGTTCGATAGAGGGATGCCATGGGAAAAAGATAGATTCGAAGAATGGTTCAGTGAAAGTAATTATTCAGGAGAGATAAATAAAGAGGAGTGAGCATACCTTTTCTTAACATCACCCCCATTCATGCCGCCATCAAGGCTGAGATGGAAGCCGCCTTCCAGCGGGTGTACGATAGCAACTGGTTTATCATGGGGCAGGAGTTGGCCGCCTTCGAGGAAGAATATGCCCAATACAACCACACGAAACACGCCATAGGCGTAAGCAACGGACTGGATGCACTTATTCTCTCCCTCAAAGCCCTAGGTATCGGCCCGGGGGATGAAGTGATTTTGCCTTCCAATACCTACATTGCCACGGTGCTGGCTGTTACCCATGTAGGCGCAACCCCGGTCTTTGTAGAACCGCGGATAGAGACGTACAACCTCAATCCGGAGTTGATAGAACCTGCCGTCACCAAGCGCACCAAAGCTATCATGCCCGTACATCTGTATGGACAAGCTTGTGAAATGGATGCTATCATGGCCATTGCAGAGGCGTACCAATTGAAAGTGGTGGAAGACAATGCGCAAGCCCATGGCGCCATGTGGCAAGGAAAGCGCACCGGCAGTTTTGGTCATGCTAACGGCACCAGCTTCTACCCGGGTAAGAACCTGGGCGCACTAGGAGATGGAGGCGCTGTGACCACAAATGATGACACCGTAGCCGAGCAGATAGCCATGCTGCGCAATTACGGATCCAAAGAGAAATACTACAACCAAGTACTCGGCTTCAATAACCGACTGGATGAACTGCAAGCCGCATTCTTACGGGTGAAATTGCGCCATTTGGATGAATGGGCACAACAGCGGCAACAAATAGCCCAATGGTATAATGAGGCTTTAGCCGATATCCCTGGCATCACCACATCATACGTACACCCCGATGCTACCCACAGCTATCATCTGTACGTCATCCGCACCCCAAACCGCGAGGCCTTGCAAGCCCGTTTGAAGGAACAAGGCATTGGCACCCTCATCCATTATCCTGTGCCGCCCTACTTGCAACAAGCTTATCAATCATTGGGATTTAAAAAAGGGGATTTTCCGATAGCCGAGGAGATTGCGGAGACTGTGTTGAGTTTGCCGATGTGGCCGGGGATAAGTTTAGAAAAGGTTAATGTAATAATTAGTTGTATTGAATAAGCCATTAGTTACAATTATTGCGGTCTCTTACAATCACGAGGCGTATATAACTGAGTGCTTAGCAAGTCTCTTTGGCCAGTCTTATGATAGAACTGAGTTAATAATTATTGATGATTTTTCAAAGGACAAGTCGGTAGATGTAATTTGTAATTACCTTAAGTTGTATCTTGATTCAAATGTAAAAACAATATTCCATGATATAAATATGGGGTTATGTGCAACGTTAAATGAGGCAATAAATATATCTAATGGGAAATATGTACAGTTAATAGCGTGTGATGATTGCTTAGATCAATACAAAATAGAAAGACAGGTCAACATTTTAGAACAATTAGACAATTCTTATTGCTTGGTATATTCGGATTGTTATATAATGGATGAAACTAGTCGTGTATTGGGCAAGACATTTTATCAAGAGAACAAGTTCACTCCACCTACAGGCAATGTGTTTATGCATCAAATAAATTCGCAGTTTATTAAAACTGTAGCCGCATTGATTAGAAGGGATGCAATAGTAAGTGTTGGAATGTACGATGAAAGGCTTTCTTTTGAAGATGTAGATATGTATTTGAGATTGTCTAAAAAATATAAATTTATTTATGACGGCTTTTTAGGAGCCTATTGGCGAAAGCATATGCAAAATATGACTAATCAGCTTAGAATAGACAAGAATCACCTTAATTCGAGATTGTTAGCGTACATGAAACATGTTCACAGAGGAGACTCATTTGTGGATAGCTTACTAATTCCGAGGATAATTAATTTGTTTGAAGGGCTATATCAAATTGATTATTTAGGGCATGTCCATCTTCCAGAAAAATTGTGGAAGGAAGTTAGAAGAAAAAGTCTTTTGTTGTATTTATTCACTAGATTAAAAATAAATTACAAATATTACGTAAAGGCGCTTAAAATATATAATAAATATATATATAAATTAATAAGAGTAACGTTGCCGTCATATTAAATAAGCAATAGGCAGGAGTTAGTGAGACTTTCATAAATGCACAATATGTGCATTTAGATGCTATTGTTGTCAATGCATTTGAAAGCTTCAATATTAAGAATAAAGGACTAATAGTTACTTCGCTTACAGTTAATATTTGAAGCTACTTTAACCGAAGCTTTTTGATTAAGCGAATAAAAAGAGCTGGAATTGATTGCTTCTTGGCAGAATATGGAATGTCCGGTGCCATATTTTGGCCTATATCTAAAAACTTGAACATTCCCTTGGTGGTACATTTTCACGGCCAGTATGCCTACAGGCATTCCACATTGGGTAAGTATGCTGAAATGTACAAACCTATGTTTGATTATGCTTCATCAATTGTAAGCGTATCCACTGATATGACAAGGCAATTAATTTCTCTTGGTGCGCCAAAAGAGAAAATTGTATACAACTGTTATGGTGTTGATCTCGCTTATTTCCTTCTTCCGAAGGATACAATAAGGGAACAGAGATTTTTGTATGTAGGACGTTTTGTTGATAAGAAGGCGCCACTTCTGGTTATCAGAGCATTTGAAATTGCATTGCAACACTTTCCTGAGGCTAAGCTTACTATGGCAGGAGAAGGTTACCCTCTAGAAATGTGCTAGAGATATGTTGATGCTGTTCATATGGATGGAAAAGTTGATTTTATAGGGTCGGTTGGTCATGATGAGGTAATTAAATGGATGTATCATTCAGTTGCATTAATTCAGCATTCAGTTCAAGCATTTGATGGTGATAGCGAAGGAACGCCAAACGGTATTCTCGAAGCAGGTGCTGCAGGGCTTCCTGTAATTGCAACGAGGCATGCCGGAATTAAGGATGTTGTCATTGAGAATGAAACAGGATTCTTAGTAGATGAAGGGGATGTTGATGGCATGGCGAAAAATATGATAAGAGTTCTTAAAAATCCTGAAGAATCATTTAGAATGGGAACAATTGCAAGGGAACATATAAGTAAGAATTATTCCCTTGAGAAAAGCATGATGGGTTTACAGGATATTTTGACGAAGGCGTGTCAATCTCGGTAATTATTCCAGTTTACAATGCTTTGAATTTTGTCGAAGAGGCTGTATTGTCTTGTTTGAATTGTCCTCAGGTCGCTGAAATCATTTTGGTAGAAGATGGCTCGCGCGATGATTCCTTGCAAGAATGTCTTAGACTACAAAAGACACATAATAGAGTTAAAGTAGAAACTCATCCAAATAATGAAAATCGCGGAGCCGGAGCTTCAAGGAATCTTGGATTAGCAAATGCAACCGGGGATTTTATCGCATTTTTGGATGCTAGTACTGGGCTTACAGATCAAAAACTCACGTATAAAGCGAGGAAATAAGCGGTTACTATCTTTTGTTTCTATTCCTATTATGAAATTTCTCCTACGGCATGATAGAAAGTATGCAGTTGAATTTTAGGAAGGACAAATGATAACTGGTATATGGCGCATTGCACGAAAAGTTTGAATACAGAAAAAATATCATGACTTTAAAACTTGCTATTGTTACACCGATACGTAGTGCTTATTCGGAGACATTTATTAAGAATCATATTGAATACTTGGCTGGAGATAAATATGTTTTTTATGATGGAAGTATCCCTCGAAAGATGGATGGTGATATAGTTCTTATTGAACGATATAGTAAATTGAGAAGACTTGTTATTCGCTATTTAGGAAGAAAAAGGTACAACGAGAATAATTATGATTATCAATGGGCTTTTGGTAATGCTCTAACGAGGAATAGGGTGCAGTGTGTTTTAGCCGAATATGGAACAACATCTGGTTACATAGTATCTGAATGTTATCGTAGAAATATACCTTTAATAGCTCACTTTCATGGATATGATTCTTCTGTCGAATCAGTTCTAAAGGATAATTTGAGTAGATATCAACTCTTGTTCAGGAAAGCAGCTTTTATTGTGGTAGTATCTAGGGCAATGAAAAAAAAGTTGTTAGAATTGGGTGCCCCTGATTCGAAGTTAGTATATAATGTTTATGGTCCTTCCAATGAATTTATTACAATAAAGCCAAATTATCTTTCTAAGAAAGTGCTTGCGGTAGGAAGATTTGTTGATAAGAAGGCTCCTCATTTGACGATACTCGCTTTTCTAAAAGTATTACGTAAACATCCTGAGGCCAAATTGACAATGGTAGGTGATGGACCATTGCTTAGGGTTTGTCAGGATATGGTGAAACATCTTGGTATCTCGGGTTCGGTTGCGTTCACCGGAGTACGGTCAACGGAAGGTATTATTGCTCTCATGAGGGAGGTATCCTTGTTTGTTCAACATTCACTAGTAGCAGAGAATGGAGATTCTGAGGGTACACCGTTATCCATTTTAGAATCTATGGCTGCTGGTCTACCAATTGTATCGACCAGGCATGCTGGGATATCTGATGTTGTAGAAGAGGGAAAGACTGGTTTTTTAGTGAACGAAGGAGATGTCTCTGGTATGGCTGAGTCTATGATTACGTTATTGGACGATGTAGAACTAGCACAGAAGATGGGTAAAGCTGCAAAAGCAAGATATCAAAATCACTTCACGCTTGAGCGACACATCAAAGTTTTGGATGATTTAATTAAGCAAGCCATTGAAGGAAGTTAGTATTATCATACCCTTTAAAGGGACGATTTCAGTTCTATTTGATACTATTGACTCTATCAAACAACAAGAGTTTAAAGATTTAGAATGTATTATCATAGATGATACCAATAATTTTGAAATTAAAAATATTGATACTAGGGATGTTCGAATAAGAGTAATAAGGAATTCATCTACTGGAGCTTCTGCAGCAAGGAATTGTGGACTTCAGAATGCAAAAGGGAAGTATGTGATTTTTTTGGATGCTGATGATCTTCTGGCTCCTTGGTCAATCCATGAAAGAGTAGCGTTCATGAATTCGAATCCCCATTATGACTTTGGATTGTTCCCTGCATTGGAGTTTCATTATAAAATAGGTGACTCAACTACTATTCGGAGTACACCTTACCACGGAAATGAATTGGAGCTCTTTCTTACCTTTCAAACTCCATTTGCAATCTGCTGTCCTATATGGCGAAAGGAAGCCCTTGAGAAATTTGGAGGCTGGGAAGAAAGCGCCATGTCTTGGCAAGACCCTGAGTTTCATATTCGAGCGTTGCTTTCGGGCCTCAACTATACATGGGGTTCTACGGTTCCAGACGTTTTTCTTAGAGAGGAGGGAAAGAACAAGATCACCTCAAATGCTTATAAGCCAAGTTATCTCTTAAATCGATATGATCTTTACGCTAATACATATAAATACTTACCCTTATCATTTAAGCCTTTGTTTGGAAGTAGTATTAGATTTCTAACGTGGAACACTATTGAACAAAATTTACCTAAGGGCTTATTAAGAAAAATTATCTTAGGCGCATACAAGAATATGTTGATAACAAAACGGGATGCATATGCTATGATTGGGTATTTATATTTGTATTCAACTTTTAAGGCTATTCCGGGTCTTAAAGGATTAATGTACAGACTGCGACCCTTATTTGTTAGCCGCAGGGCTCATTTTAAAAAGATTAAAATGCTAGAATCTGATGCTAACCGCCTTAGAGCAAAGTTCAACCTATATTCAGGTTTTACGGAGAAGTATGTGAAGGCAAAGTCATTCGATGTATGATTTATTTAAATCAATAAGTTTCGCTTGTTAGTCTATACAATATTAGATGTTTTATAAGTCAAATAATTGTAAAGTTTCTTTGTAACTCAATTGTTTAATACTGCAGCGTTAGTATAAGATGGGGTTCAAAATATTATTTATATTCTCTACTTACGTCCTTAGATTTCTTTGTTTGGTGCTACCGGTACTATTGATTAGAACCAAGCATTCTCTGACGCCTAGCATTCTGTATTTAGAGGTTCTTCCTGAAGAAAATGCTGGCTACTATTTTAGGGTTAAAGGGTGGAAAGATATTGCAGAGCAGAACGGCTACTTTGTTAAATCGATGTTCCTACAAAGGGATCGGTTTAAATTCGAGTCACATTTAGCTGAGAAAAGATACTATTTCTTATTGTACAGTCTCTGGAGACGTTTTTATCAACTCATTTCTTCGAGAAATTATAGCTGTATAATAGTAAGGCGCGAGCTACTTTTGTATAATGACTATGGTAATCTCTTTCTCGAAAAGTTCCTCTTGCGGATAAATAAAAGAGTGATTTTAGATTTTGATGATGATATATCTTCCTCCAAAAGGGAACCACGCCAAATTGAGAGTGTATTTGGAAAATTGCTTGGAGAAAATGGCACTAAGTTTCTTGACTCACTAAATTTATATCCCGCATTCTTTCCTTGTTCTGAATATTTGAAGACGAAGCTTAAAGAAGTCAATCCTGACATTTCAGAAGAAAGAGTTGCTGTTATTCCAACTTGTGTAAACTATGATATCCATATGCCCAAACAATTTAGTTTGGAGAATGAGCCTTTGAAATTTGGATGGGTGGGAGGCACAAGAAACCTCGGTCAGCTAGATATTCTGCATGGTCATCTTAACAGTTTGGCGTATAAAGGATATCAATTTGAATTAATAGTAGTCTCTGGAAAAGACTATCATAAAAGTGACGCTAAGTATCCTATTGTAAACATTTCATGGAGTCCCGATAAACAAATAGAAAACATAAAGGTGATCGATGTTGGCCTTATGCCCCTTGCAGACAACTGTCAAAATAAAGGTAAATGTGGGCTAAAATTAATTCAGTATATGGGTCTTGGAATACCGGGAGTGGCAAGTGCTTTGACGGTTAACAAAGAGATTGTAGATGATGGGGAAGATGGCTGGCTTGTTCACAAGGAAGAAGACTGGGAAGCCGTACTCGAGCATGTCTTGGTAAATAGAAAGCTTATACCCAAACTTGGGCAAAAAGCAAGAGAAAAAATTCTGAATAGCTATTCTTTCCAAGCCAATAGTGACAAGTACTTTAATTTGATAAATGAACTCATTAAGCTTTAGTTTTAGCCATCTTTTTAGGAATATTATAGCTGAAGCAAAGACATTTGTTGTTATACATGCTAAATATCCTGTCATTCATCCGACATCAACTATTTTATCCTATATTCCAAAGTCAGTAGAGCTGGGTGAAAGTTTGTTTATCAAGAAGTATGTGTCTATTTCTGAAGACCTAAAAGAGATCGGAAAGCATGTCTATATTGGTGATCGTACTGAGGTAATTAATTGTCGGAAGATTGGCTCTTTTTCTTCTATTTCTCATGATGTAAAACTTGGTTTGTCGAATCATCATTTGGATTTAGTAAGCACCAGCTCTTTTTTTAAAAAGTATGATGACAATAAAAGTGAGGTCTGTGGTTTAAGTAAACAGTCACCCTTAATAGTAGAGCCTGATGTTTTGATTTCTGCTAATGCACTGATAATGGATGGAATCACAATTGGGGTGGGAGCAGTAGTTGGAGCAGGTGCATTTGTGAATAAGGATGTTCCGCCATATGCAGTTGTTGCAGGGAGTCCAGGTAAAGTCATCCGTTATAGATTTGATAAGGAGACAGTGGATAGGCTTGTCAAGAGTAAGTGGTGGGAATCAAGTGAAGAGGTGATTAACCAATTGAATAAGTATTCTGACGACCCCAATAAATTTCTCCACTATTTATCTACGATATAAGTGTTAGTGAGTCTGTAAAAAAGAATAAATGGGTAGGCCCAACATTTGTTTCTTATACTATAGTGATTTGTTTAAGGCTGTTCGCCCATTAAAGATAATAAATTCACTAGTGCAATATTATAATGTACATGTAATACTTGGTTGCTCTTTAAGCGGAGATAAGCGAAAAGTGCTTGATGAGAAAGTAAGCGTCCATATTTTCAAGCCTAAATCTGGATTGCAAAGTTTAATAAATCACCATGTTCTTATACATCGTGAATTTGGGTATTTAGTTGATCGAGTTAAGGAATTGGCGATTAATTTTCAGCTCGTCATATCAGAAGATTATCCAACTCTTTATGCAGGATATAGGATAGCTAGGCACTGTAAATGCCCATTGATATATGATGTTGCAGAATTATATCTTGAAACCATCAACCAATTTTATCCACAAAAATCAAACCTTCTAAAGACCTTGACATTTAAGAGCATAATATCCCTTGTGCCAAAGATCGGAAAGAGAATAGAAGGTAGGATACTAGAAGACATCGCTGTAGTGTCGTGTACTACGACAAATAGAAGTTACGCAAGTTATTTAAAGCAGGCATATAATGTTGATGCAGATGTTTTATACAACTGCCCACTAGAGTGGCCAAACTCTAATACCAATTACTTGAGAACTAGATTTAAAATAAGTAAGGATTCGTTTGTAGTTCTATATCAAGGCCTATACAATTCAGGAAGAGGTTTGGAGAATCTTGTTAGGGCTTTTAGATTATTACCAGATAATATTTACCTTGTAATGGTGGGCTATGGGATGTTAGAAGATGACCTTAAAAAACTGGTGGAGCAAGAAAGTTTGATGGATAAGGTTTACTTCCATGATTCAATTGCATATAAAGAATTGTATAAAATAACCAACTCTGCTGATCTTGGGGTATTAATTCTTCAGCCATCAAATTTATCTAAAAAGTTAGCATCAGCAAATAAAATATTTGAATACATGGCCAGCGGTTTGCCTATTCTGGCTACTGATTTACCGGAGAATAGACGAATATTGGATGAAGTAGACTCTGGTTACTTGTTAAAAAATTCATTACCAGAGTATATCGCAGAAGAAATCTTAAAAATTAGTAGACTTCCTGACGAAAATGCAGGAAAAGCTAAAAGAGGTAGGGATGCATTTACAAATGTTTATAACTGGTCTGAACAGGAAAAGAAACTATTCTTAATTGTGAATGATCTAGTTGCGTAAAAAGTTGAAGGTTCTAATTCTCGCCTATGACTTTCCACCTAACCCATCTGTGGGGGCCAAGAGACCTGCTGCGTGGTTTAACTATTTTAAGGATGCTGCTATCTATCCTATTGTTGTGACGAGACATTGGGATCATCCTATAAAAATGGGAGACGATACAGTTAAACCTTCATTGAATCAGCATAAAGAGGTCGAAGCCACACCTAACGGAACCATAATCCGGGTTCCTTTTAGGCCTAATCTCAGGGATAGAGTATTGCTAAAGTATGGTCGGAATCGATTTAGCATCTTTCGGAAAGTGCTTTCTTTAGTGAATTATGTGGGTGCATTGTTTCACGAAGTATTTGATGAAAAGTGGGACTTGTATAAAGCTGCAGAAGAATATCTCGGAGAGGAAAAAGTAGATTGCATTATCGCTACTGGCGAACCTTTTATCCTATTCCGCTATGCATATTTGCTGAATCGAAAATTTGACATTCCATGGATAGCTGATTACCGGGATGGCTGGACGTTGAATTATAACGTATCAATTGCTAACCCTGTAAAGAGATTCATCTATCATAAGGTAATCCAACCTAAAGAAAAGAGGTTTTTACAAACAGCTTCTTTGATATTGACGGTTTCTAAAAGTCTGTCGATTGATTTGAAAGGGCTACATAATAGACAAGTAGACATTTTGCCTAATGGATATGATGATGAGGCCATACTCAAGCTAACTTCAGGCGAAAAAAAAAGAAAACCATTTTTTTCTCTTGCATACAGTGGTACCCTTTACCCATATCAGAGGCTAGAAACCTTCCTTTCTGCATTTAAGAAGTTTGTACATCAGAGAAGCTTATCGCCTTATGATGTTCAGGTAAACTTCTATGGGACTTCCCATTACCCTGATAATGGTGAAAGAGTGCTATCCTATGATACTGCGTTGCGCCCATATCTAAACGTAACAAGTCGTATGCCTTACAGGGAGCTATTGCAAAACTTAAGTGAAAATCATATTTGTCTCGTATTTGCAAACGAGAATATTGATGGATCTGCAGCCAAAATATTTGATTATTTGGCATTACGGAAACCGACTTTAGTATCTGTAAATGACCACGGCACTTTGGAAGAACTTATTCAAGAAACGCGAGGAGGAGTATTATGTGAGAGTGAGAGTGAGGTTGAAGCAGCGCTTTACCAGTATTATGATGAATATTTGGCGTGTGGGGATATTACAAGTAGTACCATTAATGAAATGAAGTATTCAAGGAAGGCTAGTACAGCACAACTAGCCACATGGATAAAATCCCTATGTGCGGAATAGCCGGCATACTCAATAATAAACAGCCACCTGGCCGCGAAGAAATTGAAAGAATGACCGGCGCATTGTCCCATCGAGGACCTGATGCAGCCGGTTTTTTTGTGGATGGACCCATAGCAATGGGGCATAGACGGCTTAGCATACTAGATGTGTCAGATGCGGCTAATCAGCCTATGCATTCTCATTGTGGTAGGTATGCAATGGTGTACAATGGGGAGGTGTATAATTATCGCGAGATAGCCGGTCAACTGAACATAGTATTACACACGAACAGTGATTCAGAAGTAATTCTGGAAGCATTTGCAAAATGGGGG
>CAYUZA010000075.1:914-12082 GCA_964449535.1 uncultured Saprospiraceae bacterium | reverse complement strand
GCGGTGGCAGTAAAGAGACCAGTAAAAAGCAGAAAAAAATTTTACTTTGACATAATGAAAGTTTTAAAAGACAAGATAAATGTAGCGATTGAACATACGCTGCGCAAAAATAATTTATTTCCAGAAACTGCTCATTTACTGGTGGCATATAGTGCCGGTGCAGATTCTACTTGCTTGGCCTATGCACTGCAAAAAATTGGTTATAAAATAGCTATTGCACATGCCAATTTTCAGCTGAGAGGCTCCGAATCGGACGCAGATGCCAAGTTTGCATCTGAATTTGCTGAAAATTTAGGGTTGACTTACCATGAAAGAACTTTTAAAACTCTGGATTTCAAGCAACAACATAAACTTGGTATACAAGAATCAGCCCGACAGCTTCGGTATGATTGGTTTGAAGAGCTTAGAATGGCTCATTCATATCATGGCATTATTACAGCACATCACGCAGATGATCAGGCAGAAACCATGTTTTTTAATTTTATGAGGGGCGCCGGGATGTCGGGACTAAGGGGTATTCCAAAAGTCAATGGATACATTATCAGGCCTTTATTGGACATCAGCAAGAAAGACATCCATGAATATCTTCGAAAAAACAAATTAGTTTACAGAGAAGATAGCTCTAATGCTGAAACACATTACAGCAGAAATTTTATTCGGCATGAAATTTTCCCTTTATGCGAAAAAATTCAACCTCATTTTTCCGAAACCTTATCACGCAGCAATTTTATTTATACTGAAACTGAGCAATGGCTTCGATTTAGTGCTCAAAAAATGTTAGAACACCAATATTCACAGCAAGGCATAGTTCACAAGCTTGACTTAAAAGAAGCGCGCCACTGGCCGGGGATTCATGCTGCCATATATGAATGGATGCGACCCATGGGTTTCAAATCTGACGTATGTCGATCTATATCTGAAGCTGTTATACAAGGCCGTAATGGATGTACATTTAAAAGTGAACAGTACGAAGCTATGACATTTAGACAAGAGTTGCATTGGGCAGACCGTAAATTAATGCAAACCTTAGCAGAAATGTCGATCACACTCGAACCTGGAAAGAGTATTTCAGTTCCAGGTATGGACATTCATTATAAAGCTGAAACAAATACAAACACTAAAAATACGCTTTGCATTCCCGTGAATCAAAAAGACCATAAGTATACGTTGAGGTGCTGGAAGCCCGGTGATCATTTTAAACCCTCGGGAATGCATGGAAAGTCTAAAAAGATTAGTGATTTTCTTAATGATATTGGATGGAGTCCATTACAAAAAAAAACCTGTTGGCTGGTTTGTAAAGAAAACACTATCATTTTAATCCCAGGACTTCGCGGTTCAATCTACCAAATAGAGCAAACGGAACCTGCAGTTGGATGTTGGCATTTTAAGTATGCTTATAATATATAATTGACTCCTAAGGTAAATTCTATCCATTTCATAGAAACCCTTCGCGCATCAAAAACATCGGTTGAAAACCGAACCGGCTGGGTACGCCAATCTGGCTTTCTAAGTAAATGTGTACCCGGAGTAGTCTCTATATATGCCAATCCTGCATCAATAATAATACGTTTTATTTTCCACTTAATCCCGCAGCCCATACCAACCTGGACCATCCATGTGCCTTGGTAAGTAAAAGAATTCAATTGACTGCCATATGGACTATCTTTTATGTTTATAGATGAATGTACCCTACGAACACCTACTTGAGATGAAATATAAGGTTGCCAGCGTTCCCACAATTCCGGCATATAAAACCCTGAGGCACTTAAGGTTAAATGTTGGTTGTGTACTGATTCATAAACTACTCGGGGGAAACCCAACGGATCAACATCTTCATATTCACTGGAAAACCGATCATGAGAACCATAAGTAAAACGACCTCCAAAATAAATGTTTTTAAATCTGGAAGGAGTTGCTACGCCAAAATAAACACCAACCGGCATACGAAGTGTCCTGTCTCGATAGTCTAAAATTGGGTCCGCAGTATATAATCCAGCCTCAAGGATTAATAAGCGATTTGATTCATTTTGAGCAAAGGCAAAATAAGGGATCAATAATAAAAAACAAACCAGCATAGCATAGTTTCGAAAAGGAATCCTACACTTAGTCCCCCATTCCATAGCATAGTTAAATTTGTGCATTTTTTAATATCACAGCATAGCCCTGTCCCACCCCGATACACATCGTACATAGAGCGAATGTTGCACCTGTAAAATGAAGCTCTAAAGCTGCTGTCAACAAAAGTCGGGCACCGCTCATGCCAAGTGGGTGACCTAAAGCAATGGCGCCCCCGTTAGGATTGATACGTGAATCATGATCTGCCAGATTTAATTGGCGGGTGCAAGCAAGCACTTGGGCAGCAAATGCCTCATTGATTTCTATTATGTCCATTTGAGACAACGATAAACCAGCTTTTTCGAGTGCTTTTTGGCTGGCCTTAACAGGTCCAATACCCATGATTGAAGGTTCTACGCCAACCACAGCTGAAGATACCACCTCGGCTAATGGCTTTAGATTAAACCTATCTGTTGCGCGCTCGGAAGCCATTAAGATGGCGGCCGCACCATCATTTAATCCTGAAGCATTGCCCGCGGTTACTGTACCATCTTTGCGAAATGCCGGACGTAGCTTGGATAATATATCCAGACTGGTCTCTGGCTTTATAAATTCGTCTTCAGTAACAATTTTCGGATCTCCCTTTTTCTGAAAAATAGCCACTGGACAAATTTCTCTTGCCAATCGGCCTGAGCGCTGCGCAATCGCTGCTTTAGTCTGCGACCATAAGGCAAATGCGTCCTGGTCTGCTCGCGAAATATGGAATTTATCCGCGAGGTTTTCTGCGGTTTCTCCCATGGCCTCTGTACCATACATTTCCTGCATTTTTGGATTTACAAATCTCCATCCAAATGAAGTATCAAACATCATGGCATCTCGACCAAATGCTGTGGATGTTTTAGAGATTACCCATGGCGCTCGCGTCATTTGTTCTACTCCTCCCGCAATAAATAAATCTCCATCTCCGCTTAAAATCGCTCTATGGGCGTGAACCCCAGCCGCCATTCCTGAAGCGCAAAGTCTATTTACCGTTTCTCCTGGAACACTAATAGGTAAACCAGAAATTAACGAAGCCATACGAGCCACATTCCTATTATCTTCACCTGCCTGATTAGCACAGCCCAAAATCACATCATCATAAGCATCTATGGGAATATTGGGATAACGGGCATACAATTCTTTTATGACGATTGCCGCCAAATCATCTGCTCGAACCGCGGAAAGTGCTCCCCCAAGATTGCCAATGGGTGTTCTCAATCCATCAATGATAAAGGATTTCATAGATTTAATTATAAAAATTAATCGAAAAACAGTCAAAAAATTGCTTGACAATCCCAATCATAAACACTTTACTACACGTTTATTATTGGTCGAAAAACTATGCAAAAGTAAGGGTAAGAAGTCAATTCTTATCTATGTAGGATCAATGAAGGAAACAAAATGCTCCATTGGGTGCATTATAAAAGCGTAGGAATTCTCTAATCAAGAATTGAACCCATCTAAAATTAGTGGGATTTCAGTCATCTGAAAACACGTTCCATACATCATGGATCAATCTATTTGCCATTCTTTCGAGGTTCTGTACACCATGCCTTGAAATAAGGCTACCAATTCATCTCCCCTTTTGACCGTAATTTTATAATGCCCAAAACTGTTACTGAGATTATCCTGAGCCGCATGAGCGGTAAGCACATCGCCTGACAATACTGGTTTGATATGTTTTATATCGGTTTGGATACTCACACATTGGCGACCGTATCCATTGGAAGCAAAAGCCAAAGCGCTATCAGCAAGTGCATAAGTAATGGCACCATGAGCTATGCCAAATCCATTAAGCATCTCTTCCCGAACTACCATTTGAAGTTTTACCTGACCTGGCTCAACATCCAACACCTGGATTCCAAGCCATTGACTAAACGCATCATTGGCCATCATACACTTGTTTACGATAAATGCCGCTTTTCCCTTGTCCATATAGGCTTACTTTATAGTAAATGTATCAGAATTAAGCTTTAGCCAATTTACGCACCATTGGACTGGCCCTATATCTGGGATCATGATAAAAATCAAACAGCTCATCCATACGCTTTTCAATGTTGGACCAACCTAATTCATCGCCCCATTGCAACAATCCTTTTGGATAATTTACTCCTTTAGTCATAGCCGTATCAATATCTTCACGAGTAGCTATACCGAAGTACAAAGCATCAGCAGCCTCATTAATTAACATAGTTAAAATACGATCAAAGATTTGTTTCGACTTCGCATCCTGAACCGAAATCGAACCAGTCTCCGGGCCATTGGACACATAAAATCCTCTTCCGGATTTGCGACCCAAATAACCAGCTTCCACCAATCTTTGCTGAGAAAAGGATGGCTTATATCTAGGCTCGTGAAAACAAGATTCATACATGGATTTAGTAACTGAAAAGTTAACATCATGTCCAATAAAATCCATTAAAACAAATGGCCCCATTTTAAAGCCGCCCATTTGGGTCATGGCAAAATCAATGGTTTGACAATCTGCTATACCTTCTTCCATAATCCTTATGGCCTCACTATAATAAGGCCTTGCAATCCGATTAACAATAAAACCAGGAGTATCCTTAGCTTCAACTGGAGCTTTACCCCATGAAATCATGAGTTTATGAAGATCGGGAAGCAGGTTATGATTTGTTTGAACTGCAGGAATAATTTCTACCAATGGCATCACCACTGCAGGATTGAAAAAATGCAGCCCCACAACCCTCTCAGGGGTTTTGATGGCAGATGCTATAGCAGAAATAGATAGACTGGATGTATTGGAGGCCAATATAGCCTCGTCTGAGACCATATTTTCAAGACTTGCAAACAGTTGCTGCTTGATATCCAAACGCTCTACCACCGCTTCAATGATCAAGTCACAGGATTCAAATGAAGCCAAAGCCGTGGTAAAATTGCAGTTGCCTAAGATCTGTTTAACAGCATTTACCTCCATTTTCCCTTTGGAAACCAATTTTTCAAGGCTCAATTGAATAAATTGCTTTGCCTCTAGCACCATTTCTTCAGAAATGTCGTAAACAAAAACTGAATGACCTGCAGTGGCTGCAAGTTGTGCGATACCTCTGCCCATAGCTCCGGCTCCTACAATGCCAATAGTCTTAAAATTCATACTGTATCTTTAAATAAAAATGTATCTAACAAACAATGAAATCTATGTACTCCTGCCTCCATGGTGGGTGAAAACCTGCCTCTTTTGTATAGTCTGCTTTGAAGTCAGGTTTGCACTCGTTCAACAATTGCTTCATCCTGTTGCTCCACCAAGTCCAAATCTGCGCCAGCACCTTCAGACATGATTTCTTTTTTCCAAATGTACCGCTTAAAATCAACCTCCGTCTTATCCAAAGATACAGGTCTGACTACATTGACCGATAAACCCCATGGATAAAAATTGAGCATTAAATTGGGAAATAACCAAAAATAATATGCTGCTACGCGCTGACCAAAGTCTGGGGAAGATGGTGGTAAATCAAAACACTGTTCTCCCTGTCGCGCATAAGCTTTTTGTAAAACACCCAGCTCGAAAAGAATCGTTTCATAAGTAGACATTTCTATGGATGCATTTAATTCGGGATGCACAAATGGAATGTGAAAACCTTCCAAATAATTGTCCGTATATAAGGCCCAATGCGCATTTACAGTGTAAGTTTGATTAAATTCATGTGAAGGTATAAAATCTTCTATTGGAAGCCAGGAAACGTAATCTTCCAATGGTTTAAACCATTTTTCACTTCTAAATTCAGGCTGGAATGCCGCAAAATTTAATCCTTTCCAATATGCGTGTTGCAATTTGGGAAGATGATCGTTATGCGAAGGAAAATCGACCATGCCAGCTGACATGGGCATAAAAGTAAAGCAACCTTTCATATCAAATCGCCTACCGTGATAACCACACCTTAACTCAGTGAGTTTTCCAGGTTTATTTACCAAGATATTACCACGGTGCGTACATACATTTGAGGCTATAGATGATAAATCATCAGCATCCTTAAGCCAAATGAGCGGTTCAGGAATCAAAGGCTTTAAGAAATCAAATGGATAGACACTATTAGGACCAATATTCTCCAAATCATGCGCGATCCACTGCCAGGAAGATTCAAATATACTTTGTTTGCTTTTGTTCCAGATAAATTCATCCCGGTAAAATTCAGAGGGCAGCGTGTAGGCACGGTTAATATCGGGATCCATCCATCTCATATACTAGCTTTATTCTCCTTTGAATGCAGGCATCCTTTTCTCTAAAAAAGCATTTACACCCTCCTGATAATCGGAAGTATTGCCGCACAATGTCTGTAATTGCTCCTCCAAGGATAATTGTTCCTCCAATGTATTAACTGCAGATGCATTTAGTGCCAGTTTGGTGTATGCAAGTGCTTTGGTTGGCATGTTGGCGAGACGAAGACAAATATTCCATGCTTCTTCCTCTAGATTTTCATCTCCTATGACCTTGTAAATCATGCCGGTATTGTGTGCCTCTTCGGCTCCAATTTTGTCACCCAACATCATCCATGCAGCGGCCCGTTGTATTCCAACCAGTCGAGGAAGTGTGTAGGTACCACCACTATCTGGAATAAGCCCTATTTTGCTAAATGCCTGAATAAACGAGGCGGACTTGGCAGCCAATACAATATCTCCCGCTAACGCAATATTTGCACCCGCTCCAGCTGCCACACCATTAACACCAACTACAACTGGTTTTTTGAGTTGCCGCATCTTAGTAATGATTGGGTTATAATGTTCGGACACAATATTTTGCAGCGGTGGCCCTTGCGGATCAACCACTTCTTTTAAATCCTGGCCTGAACAAAATGCTTTACCCTTACCTGTAATATAAACACAACGCACCTCTTTGTTATGCTGACATTCATCTAAGGCACTTTGCATTGCTAGTGCCATTTCTCGGTTAAAACAATTAAAAACCTCAGGTCTATTAAGCACAATGGTGCCTATGCCATCTTTTATTTCAAATAAAATAGATGTAGTTGTCGTCATTTTGTTTAGTATTTAATGCAAACATTTTTGGGTTCTGTAAAAAAACGCATAGCTTCCCATCCCCCTTCCCTACCCACTCCGCTCTCTTTCATGCCACCAAAAGGAGTCCTTAAATCTCTAAGCAACCAGCAATTAATCCAAACTATACCTGTTTCGATTTTTGCTGCCATGCGATGCGCTCTACTCAAATTACTTGTCCACAATGAGCATGCCAGACCATATTTTGAATGATTTATCATTTCCAGGACTTCATCTTCAGTTTCAAATGGCTGTATGGTAACAACAGGTCCAAAAATTTCTTCTTGATTGGTTCGACACTGAATCCCCAAATCAGAAATTACTGCTGGGGAAATAAACCAACCATTTTCGCAGCGCCCTGGTAAACGGACAGGTTGCCCACCGCATAGCAATTTCCCACCTTCATCTTGGGCGAGCTGGATATAGTTCAGAACCTTTTCCTGATGTTGCGCAGATACCACAGCCCCTATATCTGTATCACTTTCCTTGGGATCACCTACTTTTTTTTCTTTTACCGTTGCGACAAATCGGTCCAGGAATTTTTCATACAGACTTCGCTGCACATAAATTCTGGAACCACAGAGGCAGATTTGACCTTGATTACTAAATGATGCAGCAATAGTTGTTTTAAGTGCATCTTCAAAATCGGCATCTTCAAACACCACAGTCGCATTTTTTCCACCCAATTCAAGACTCAATTTTTTAAACTTAGGCGCAGCGGATGCGGCTATCCTTTCACCTGTAAGGGTTCCTCCGGTAAAGGAGATTGCCTTAATATCCGGATGATCTACCATAGATTGCCCACACTGAGCACCATATCCGTGAACAATATTCAGGACGCCGGTAGGAAAACCAATTTCCTCGCAAATTTTTGATAACAAATATGCCGTATATGGTGTAAGCTCAGAGGGTTTTGCAACGACTGTATTCCCGCATGCTAATGCAGGCGCAATTTTCCACGTAAATAAATAAAGCGGTAGATTCCATGGAGAAATACATCCTACGATGCCAATTGGCTGTCGCAAGGTATAATTAATGGCTAAACCAGGCATCTCATGTGATTCGCTGGCAAACTGCATAGCAGCAGTAGCGAAAAATCTAAAATTGGCGGAAGCTCGTGGAATATCAACCCTGCTTGCCAAACTCACAGGCTTTCCATTATCCAAACTTTCTGCAATTGCCAATTCTTCAGCTTTAGCATCAATAGCGTCTGCAAGTTTGTTGAGCCAGAAAAAACGATCTTCCAGCTTCATAAACTTCCAGGCGGGCAATGCTTTTTGAGCCGATTGAACAGCTAATTGTATATCCTGTTCTCCGGATGAAGGAATTGTTCCATAAATTTTTCCTGTTGCAGGCTCATAAACACCAATTTCTTCACCTGAAGAAGCACCATACCATTGGCCTCCAATATAATTCAACATATGTACCATGATGATCGAAGCTTATGGGCAAAGCTACGATTTTTAAAATAAATAGCATGGAACCTAATCATGAGTCATTCAAACCAGTTCTTCGGACCGCAGACGGGCATAAGCATCCAACTCCGGATAAAATTCACAAAAGAGCCTGTCAAAAAAATCTTTGTTTTCCAAGTAAAAAGGAATAAGTGCACTGAAATCACTTACAAACGTCGTTCGGCGTCCAAACAACTTTAGCGTTAAGCCAAATCCTTCCGTATGCGCAAAAGTATGTAGCCATCTCGAAGTTAGCATTTGCTGAACGCGTTCCGAAGAGGCAGCAGGAAAATGCACAATTATGTCATAAATCTGCTCATAAAAAGAATCGCACGCTAACTCGAATGGTCTATCATCAAATAAGTACCAGTGGCAGGCAAGCTGATGATCCATTAGCAAATCCAACAATACTGGACTGTATTTGCCAAAAGAAGGGTACAACATTTTCTTTTGTTCTTTAACGAGAGGGTGGCTGTCTGTATAGGCATCTATCCACATATGCAATTTAATGCCTTTACCCACAAAATTCGGAGCATTTTTTTTAAAATCAAAACTGAGCAAATCAGCACCAAAGTTTCCAGCAAGAAGAACAGTATTGTGTCTACTCAGGTGTATGTGCGCAAGGTGGTTCATAACTTTAAAATGATATGAGAGATTTGTCTATATTTGCGCCTTCAAAAATAACATTATGGCCTTAAAGTGCGGTATTGTCGGTTTACCTAACGTCGGAAAATCTACATTGTTCAATGCTCTTACGTCTGCAAAGGCGCTAGCTGCTAACTATCCTTTTGCTACTAAAGAACCAAATTTGGGCGTCATAACTGTACCCGATCCAAGACTAGACAAATTGGAAGAACTAGTAAATCCACAAAAGGTAATTCCCACCAGTGTGGAAATACTGGATATTGCTGGTTTGATTAAAGGGGCAAGTAAGGGTGAAGGGCTTGGCAATCAGTTTTTATCCAATATCCGCGAGGTAAATGCAATTGTACACGTGATCAGATGTTTCGAAGATGATAATGTTGTTCATGTAGATGGTAGCGTTGATCCCGTCAGAGATAAAGAAATAATAGATACCGAATTGTTGCTGAAAGATCTGGAAACGGTTGAGAAAGCATTAGACAAGTTCAAAAAAAATACTAAAGGGGGCGATAAGGAAGCTCAGCGTATGGCAGATATTGCCGCACAAATCAAACAACACATTGAAAGTGGACAAGCTGCAAGAACATTACCCGCAGATGATGAATCTTTACAGGAAATTTTGAAAGGCATGTCCCTGCTAACTGCAAAACCGGTCATTTATGTTTGCAATATTGACGAAAAGAGTTTACAAGCCGGAGGCAACGCTCATTCCGAAAGATTGCGACAACATATAGCTGGTGAACAAGCAGAAATAATTTTGGTATGTGCAGGCATAGAGGCCGAGATTGCGGAGTTAGATTCAAAAGAAGACAGGCAGGAATTCCTCGAAGCAATAGGATTATCCGAACCCGGGGTAAACAAGCTGATTAGATCTTGCTATCATATATTAGAACTAATCACCTATTTTACAGCAGGGGTAAAAGAAGTGAGAGCCTGGACCATCAAAAGAGGAACCAAAGCACCCGGTGCTGCTGGTGTCATTCACACAGACTTTGAAAAAGGTTTTATACGAGCAGAAGTAATCCATTTCGCTGATTTTGTTCATTATGGATCAGAAACAGCGGTGAAAGAGGCTGGAAAAATGAATGTTGAAGGCAAAGAATATGTGGTGCAGGATGGTGATGTTATGCACTTCCGATTCAATGTGTAATTAAAAATAATTCTCAAGAATTTTTGCCGCATAGCCCATCAATCCTATATTACCAGCCATCCACCAAATCAAAAGGGAAAATTGACTTTGGGATTTGTTCAACAAGAAAAAATTAAAGGCCATAGTTAAGGGTAAAATGATCCTTGAAAAAGCATGTATATCTTCTAGTACAGCACCGCCCATTACAAACCACAATAAGGCAAAGCCTATGCCAAATCGCCAGTAAGAACTAGAAGATTTTATATGGCTTAAAAAATATATTGCCTGGAAAGTAATGCTGATTATCGCCAATGAGTTGAGACCAGTCTCCCAGGTTTGCCAATTGTTTAAGGTAAATAGAAAAAAATGCGAAACAAAATATTACAGGCAGAATGCTGTACGCTGGCAAAACCCATTCATGATGACCAAAGGACAACAAATTAGCAAGTGCCGGCATTCCAATTCTCCTTGCTCAATAAGTTGGATTATCAATAACCTGATCCATTATTTCCTTGTCCAGGTTAAATATTAATGCAATTTGTGCATAAAATTGACCATCATAGCTGTATGGCGTTCTGCACTTATCTGGCAATTTTTGAACTTCAGGCAATAATCGTTCAGGATGTTCGCTGTCAAAATGTATCAAACGAGTAAAAAATCCCCCTGGAACATAAGCATTCTTAAGAATACGCGCTGGAAAAAACGATAGCGATAGAATAATACATACAGCCCCAATGTATTTCCATATTATGCGTGGATTTCTTGTAAAAAATAATTGCATGCTAATTTGTGCTCTGATATTTAAGGAATGTTAAATCCTAATCGAGTTAGAATCAAAG
>CAYUZA010000075.1:0-904 GCA_964449535.1 uncultured Saprospiraceae bacterium | reverse complement strand
TTGCATTATTATCATGATATCTATTTGAATGTTTAATTTTTTGTGGTTCAACAAGATTTATCTGAAGCAAATCTCATACATTTGTGGCTGTAAACCTAACACAAAATTCTAAAAGAACATGAGCCTCAGTCGATTTAATGCATTGGATATTGTTCTGAACCGCACAGAACTGGATATGGATTTCACAGAGAAACCCTCTGAAAGAATTATAGATATTTTCGGAGTAAACGTTTTCCATGATCAAGCGATGCAGCAATATCTAAATGAAGATGCCTATTTAAGTGTTAAAGCTGCTATCCAATCAGGTGAAAACTTGAATTTAAATCTTGCTTCAATTGTGGCAGACGCTATGAAAAATTGGGCAATTGACAAGGGTGCGACACATTATGCACATTGGTTTCAACCGCTTACTGGCAGAACAGCAGAAAAACATGACTCATTTTTCACCATTACCCCAGATGGAAAACCAATCGAAGAATTTAGTGGGGAAGGACTCGCACAACAAGAACCTGATGGATCAAGTTTTCCAGGGGGTGGGCTAAGATCTACATTTGAAGCAAGAGGGTATACAGCTTGGGATCCTTCTTCACCGGCTTTTATTTTAGAAGTGGGCGAAGGCAAAACACTTTGTATTCCCACCATTTTCGTAACATACGGTGGCGAGTCCCTCGACCATAAGTTGCCATTGCTGAAATCTCAAGCTTTCTTAGAAAAAGCCGCAATTCCAGTGTGTCATTATTTTGACAAAGAAGTCCAACGCGTCTTTGTTACCCTAGGTTGGGAACAAGAATATTTTTTGGTGGATGAAGCTTTGTATAATGCAAGGCCTGACTTAATGTTGTGTGAACGCACCATACTTGGCAAGCACTCCCCAAAAGGCCAACAACTTGAGGATCATTATTTT
>CAYUZA010000074.1:8668-12149 GCA_964449535.1 uncultured Saprospiraceae bacterium | reverse complement strand
CTATGTAGTGCCAATACCCGCTCGGTATAAATAGAGTTTCTCCTGGCTGTAGCATAAGCTCATATCCTTCAATCTTGCGCAACGCTGGGAATTGATTATAATCTGGACTATTAATATCCACATAGGAAGCGACTGTAAATGGATGGTGGTATAAATACTGCGACTGATCGGGTGCAAACAAAACTACGCGCTTGCGACCGTAAATTTGATTTAGAAAGACGTGAGACATATCTATATCAAAATGTAACGCAACATGTGAGCCCTCACCTCCAAAAAACATGAAGGGAAACTGTTTGACGAAGCCATCCATTATGGTATGGTTTGAAAAATCTAGACAGAGCTCCGGTGCGTGTCTGAATATATTAAATAAAAACATTCGCATATCTGTAGGGCCCTGCTCCATGGTTTCCAAAAATGTGCGAAAAGGCAAAATAGCATCAGGCTCCATATAACCTTTACCTGGCTTGGAATAATTAGTTGAATAAACCGGAACATCGAGGTGGCCATGATTTTCTTTGAAAAATTCTAATGTCCACTTTGTTTTTGCTGGCCAACTGTCCATTAAATCTGTAAAGACTACAGGCCTTGATGGTTCCAAATATTCTGTGGCGAAGCGCTCTTTTGTGAGCCCAGAACGCCTGTCAATCGGCATCAATCTCATTAGCTCGCGAATTATTTACGCAAAAATAACGTGAATTAAAAATCAACAAAAGAACGACAATTACTTTTTCACATTATTTGGTCAACATCTACGGTGTAAACAATCAGCTTATAAATGGCATACAAGAAACAGGAATTCTGTTTCCATGTTAGGCTACCTAACCACTCACTCAACATATAGATACCGTTATTGGCCTATTAGTATAAAAATCAAAAAAATATTTTTTACTATTTGCTTAGCTATCAATCACTTATTTAACATAAAATTAAAGTGAAACACATGAGGTACAACACCATTAAAAAAAATAATTTGCAATAAAATACATATTATAATTTATTTTAATACATTTGCATCGCAGACAAGCAACACAGCATGTTGATGTCCGCCATACCTTTACACTACTCATACCATACAGTAAAAACACTGCAATGGTAAATTTTATACTTTATTCAGGAATTTTCTTGCTAATTTCTTTGGCCAGTTTTATGTTTTCTTCTAGCCAGCAAGAAAATAACAAGGGGTAATGGCTAGATTATTGGCCGTTAAGAAATCCAACATGCACTTAGGTATACCATCACTTTTCCATACATTTCCAATTAAAATGAAGTGTATCTTGGAGATGGAGTTATCTACCCAAAAGAATAGACCAAATCTGTGCTCCACCGAAATGGATAAATCCGTATCTTTATCGGCTTATGTGTTTTTTAAAGCCTCATTGGGCTATAAAAACGATAGACCTAAAAGTTTGGCACGGTATTTGCTTATATTAAAATAAAGCATAACATATGATAAATTAGTTATCAATTATGTGTGCATATTTAGTGATTTTAATTTTGTCAGGCCCTCGGGCTGTAACATAAAGAAGTAGTTTTCTTATTTTGAGACCTTAGTCTTGACCCGGATTTGCAAAGGCAGATTGCGGGTCATTTTTTTTGGATATGCCTGCATATGTGTACCTTTAGGAACTTTTTAAAACCTAACGTGAGGCTAAAATAAATAAGCAATCCAAATATTCGTACTATGACAACAGACCCTATTACTCTAGGAAGGATCATCATATATCGTCACGAAGGTTCTGATAGCATATTTTCGAGCAATAATGCGGAGGATCAGGCTATTATACATCAATTTGAACCAATTGTTTCTCAATTAGTTAAAGAGCAATATCAATATTTACCCTCGCCAGTTTTTGAGGATATCTGCCGGCAATGGTATGAGGCTATTGGCAAGCCTCTTCATGTATTGAACGGCTTCCTGTCCAGTCTTGCAAACTATATGGAACCCCATTTTTCAGAATCTAATCTTCAACTGTCAAAGCTTGTAATGGTAGAAATGCACGGAGTGCCGGTTGGTGAAGAATTAAAAGATGCCATATTGCTTTTAGTTCCCGGTAGTCATACAATGGTTCTGGATCGGGAACCAGGCTTGGAGGACTCAGGTGCCTGCAGAGTATGTCCTTCATTAGCAAAACCAGACTTTGCCTTACTCTTTCTGCAAGAATCCGACCCTGAACTCCGCTCTTTAAGTTTTATTTCAAAAGGATTATTGCCATACCAAATTCATTATTTAAAAGAAAAATTAATGGGAGTGCGCCCATTACCCAACAGTTTCCACCAAACTGCTGACATGATGCAACTATCAAATACCCTTATACGGGAATTTTTGCCCGCAGATCAGGTAGACAAGACCGAAAGATCAGATTTACTTCAACGATCACTTACCTATTTTAAAGAGAATGAGCGCTTTCACGAGGATGATTTTTCAGAGCAGGTATTAGAAAGTGTTGCAGGTCCTGATGCCATTAAATCATTTAAACAAGCCATCGGAATGGAACATGATACGCCAATTGAATTTGAAATATCTCGTGAAGCAGTCCAAAAACAAGGACGTATTTTCAAGAGCGTACTGAAACTAGATAAAAACTTTCATGTGTATATACATGGAGATAAACGAATGATCGAGCGGGGAAAGGACGAAACGGGCAGAAAGTACTATAAATTGTATTACGATCAGGAATATTAAAACCCATTTTTATAGCACCCCATATCATATCCAACAACTTATTAAGGCAAATTATCAAACGATAAACTCCCATGCCGAGCGATATGCGTCGATGGATTCCACATATTGTAAAAATGCCTCGAAAAAGGGATCCCCGCCTATAGTTGCAGAATCACCAATAATGATTAACTTTTTCCGAGCACGGGTCATCGCCACATTCATACGACGGTAGTCTTTTAGAAATCCAATCTGCTGTTCGTCATTGGATCTCACTAGGGATATGTAGATTATATCTCGCTCCTGTCCTTGAAATCCATCCACTGTTTGTATGCTGATGTCAAATCCTTCCGGGTAATCGGAAACAATTTCCTCATTCACATAATTCACCTGAGCTTTATAAGGCGATAAGACACCTATACTAGGATTTTCCTGCCATACCTGATGCAAAAATGGATCCATATGCTCTCGGAGAAGCCTATATTCATATTTGTTTAAGTAACTACCAGTTCTAGAGCAGCGCTCTTCTTGAAATCCACATCCTGCTGTATCAATAAATTCTAATACGGGCGTAGCGGCTACGGAAGAATCTAAGGTTCGCTGACCCGCACTGTCATGAGCTACCAGCCTTCCACCATAAAACCACTGATTGGGAAACGCCATAATTTTCGCATTCATCCTATACTGGATCTGCAAAAGATGCAGATTCATGCCTGCTTGGATAGCTAAGTCAAGCAGCGTTACAGAAAGACCCTTCCGAGCCGCCTGCTCATCTTTGACTGTTGGAGGAAGTTGAAATGGGTCACCTGCTAGAATAGCCCG
>CAYUZA010000074.1:0-8658 GCA_964449535.1 uncultured Saprospiraceae bacterium | reverse complement strand
CCCGATCTGCTTTTATCATAGGCAACCAGCATGATGCCTACAATGCCTGCGCTGCTTCATCAATAATACATGTTTTAAAGCGCCTCAGTCGCAATTGCTGCGAATGGCTGCCAGACAAGGTACAAGTGATTACCTGTGCCTGATCAATAATATCGCTCGTGATGCGTTGTTCTAATTCTTTACTCCATGATGATAGTTCCCTTGCCTCTTTAAGTAGCCTGCCTCGCTGAGCTCGCTCTTCAGGACCAAAATGTCGCTTATATGTACCTGCCAACCGTCGCAATTCATCAGCCTGCATACGAATTTTTTTCAGGTGCTTGGCTTCTTCATGTTTAGTTAATTTTTGCTCAAGGCTACTTTCGAGCACTTCTTGATCCAATCGGGACAGGTGTCCCAAACGCAAAGTGTTTAACCCCTGTTTCTGACACAAAAAGGTAAGCCAATCCACAGCAGTATTACTAGGAGCACATACTAGTATTTGTTCGCCTTGAGCCACCAGCTCTTTTATCAATTGGATTAACGTTGTTGTTTTGCCTGTACCAGGTGGGCCGTGGATAATGCATACTGTATCACTTGCCATCGCCGCCCTTACTGCATCCTGCTGTGAAGCGTTTAGTTTATTTGGCAAAAGATGATGTGTTGTTGCACAAGACTTTACAGGTTGCGACGCATAAAAAGAAGCGGCCATTTGAATTACACGAGAAGCTTCAGTCTCATTGAGCATAGTTTTCAAAACGACCAGCATATCCTTGAACGTTTGTTCGTCGTAAAGAAGGTCGACCCCTATCTTGCCCTGATGCAACCAATCAGGCAAATCGTCGGCGTGCAGATAAATACGCATGCTTTTTTTATGAAGCCAATGTATAATACCCTTTACAGGGCGGTCTTCTTTATTATCTGATTGAACGAATAGCTGAACTGGTTTGCCAGACTGAAATTGGTGAGCATGCAGATCCGCTTTTTGAAATTCTACTTCTACAAAAGGCATTTCTCCTAAGGCAAACCCGCTGGAAGTAATATGAATCGGAAACCAGCTGAATCCTTCCTCAACACGATTTTTAACTGGCTTCTCTTCTTGCAATTTTCTATAAAATGTCTGCTGAGCTGATCGCTCGATTTCCAATAAGCGGATTTGCTCAGTGACGGCATGGCGGATTATGTCTAATTGTTCCATAACCTGGAATTACACCCGGAAAAACTACGTTCTATAGAACGAAATAAGACATCTTGGCTCCCCATTCTACCTCAAATTAGACACAATAAGTACATTCAAAACTATCTCCATAGAAGCGCAAAAGACACCTTTTGCTTTTAAAAAAAAGTAGTGTTTGCTTCTGTTTTCAGTGATTACCCCTTTACACAAGATTCGCCCTAAAAGGATTAAGACATAGTTATACAAGATATGATTATTCCTCTTTCAGACTAGCTGTAAAGTACTCCCGATTGAGACGAGCAATATTTTCTATAGAAATCTCTTTGGGACATTCAGCCTCGCAAGCAGCATGATTGGAACAAAAACCAAAGCCTTCCTTGTCCATTTGTCTCACCATATTTTGTACCCTTGTTTTGCGCTCCGGCTGGCCTTGAGGGAGCAAAGAATATTGAGAAACTTTAGCGCCAACGAATAACATAGCAGAACTATTTGGGCAAGCGGCTACACATGCACCGCATCCAATACAAGCTGCTGCCATGAAGGCGCGATCAGCATCTTCTTTGGGAACTGGGAGACTATTAGCATCACGTGCATTACCGGTATTGACGGAGACAAAACCACCTGAAGATATAATCCTATCAAAGGCGGATCGATCTACTACAAGGTCTTTAATAATTGGAAATGCCTGCGCTCGGAAAGGCTCGATAGTAATGGTATCTCCATCTTTAAAGGAGCGCATATGAAGTTGACAAGTAGTTACAGCCCCTTTAGGCCCATGAGGACGGCCATTTATAACCATACTGCACATGCCGCAGATTCCTTCACGGCAATCATGGTCAAAAGCGACCGGGTCCTTACCTTCTTCAATTAGTTGAGTATTCAAGACATCAACCATTTCGAGAAAAGACATATCAGGAGATACTTTATCCAGCGAATACGTTTCGAACTTGCCCTCAGATTGGGCATTGCGCTGGCGCCATATTTTAAGCGTTAATTTCATATCCGATTATTTTGATAGCGTTTGGGTTATTTATAACTGCGTTGAGCAATTTTGATATTACTGTAGACCAAATCCTCTTTATGAAGGGTATAATTTCCGAAGCCATGATATTCCCACGCAGCTACATAGCTATATTCATCGTCATTACGCAAGGCTTCCCCATCTTCGGTTTGATATTCTTCACGAAAATGTCCGCCACAAGATTCATTGCGATTGAGAGCATCCAAACACATTAATTCACCAAGTTCTAGAAAGTCTGCCACACGTCCGGCTTTCTCTAGTTCAGGATTTAATTCATCAGCACTGCCGGGCACTCGTACATCACTCCAAAATTCCTGTTGTAATCTGCGAATATCCTCAATAGCTTTTTTTAATCCATTTTCACTGCGGGCCATACCGCATTCGTCCCACATAATAAGGCCCAACTGTCTATGAAAATAGTCCACTGTTTTAGTCCCTTTTATGGAAAGAAGACGATCTATTTGACTTTTAACATTTTTTTCAGCCTCGTCGAATGCAGGATGATCGGTTGGAATGGCCTTTTCTCTAATTTCTCCTGACAAATAAGCCCCAATTGTGTAAGGAATAACAAAATAACCATCTGCAAGCCCCTGCATTAATGCTGATGCCCCAAGACGATTGGCACCGTGGTCGCTGAAATTAGCTTCACCTAATGCATAAAGTCCAGGGATAGTAGTCATGAGGTTATAATCAACCCATAAACCACCCATAGTGTAATGGACTGCAGGATATATACGCATAGGCACTTCATAGGGATTTTCTCCTGTGATCTGCATATACATATCGAACAAGTTACCGTATTTCTGCTTTACAACCTGCTTGCCTAATTCGGTAATACGTGCTGCAGATGCATGATCTTCTCCTAATTTATTGGCTTCCTGTTTACCATAACGTTCGATGGCAGAAGCATAGTCCAGATATACTGCCATTTTTGAAGCGCCTACACCATATCCGGCATCACATCGTTCTTTGGCAGCGCGAGAAGCCACATCACGAGGCACCAAATTACCGAATGCCGGATAGCGTCGTTCCAAATAATAATCACGTTCAGCTTCTGGAATTTGATTAGGGTGTCTATCATCATTTTGTTTGGCAGGAACCCATATCCTTCCATCATTGCGCAGGGATTCGGACATCAACGTCAATTTGGATTGATAGTGGCCGGAAACCGGTATACAAGTTGGATGTATTTGTGTAAAACATGGATTTGCAAACAAAGCTCCTTTGCGATGCGCCTTCCAAGCCGCTGTAACATTGCTTCCCATAGCATTCGTAGACAAGTAAAAAACATTGCCATATCCACCTGTACAAAGCAATACAGCATGCCCAAAATGGCGTTCCAAATTGCCCGTTTTTGAGTCTCTTGCAATTATCCCTCTTGCCTTGCCTTCTATCATCACTACGTCCAACATCTCATGGCGGGCATACATTTTGATATTGCCATAGCCGATTTGTCGCTCTAAGGCACTGTAAGCGCCTAATAGTAACTGTTGCCCCGTTTGACCAGCAGCATAAAAAGTGCGCTGCACTTGAGTACCACCGAATGATCTATTGGCCAATAATCCACCGTATTCTCTGGCAAAAGGAACACCTTGGGCCACACACTGATCTATAATATTGGAACTTACTTCTGCGAGTCGATAAACATTGGCTTCGCGAGAACGATAATCACCTCCTTTGATAGTATCATAGAACAATCTATATACACTATCTCCATCATTCTGATAGTTTTTAGCCGCATTAATACCACCTTGAGCTGCAATACTATGCGCTCTGCGCGGAGAATCCTGAAAACAAAATACTTTGACTCGGTATCCTAATTCTGCAAGCGTAGCAGCTGCAGAGGCTCCAGCCAAGCCCGACCCTACGACTAGTATCTCTAGGTTTCTTTTATTGGCAGGATTGACCAACGGGAGCGTAGATCGATATCTCGTCCACTTTTCTTCTAAATTCCCTTCTGGTATTTTGGCATCCAGATTCATATGTATTCAAATTTCAGTTAATCAATGAGTTAAAATTCAGAAAGTCCAAATCGCTCTATCCCTTTTTCATGAAAAAATAAAAAACTAAAGGAATCATGGCATACAAAACAGGGACAATTATGGCAAAGGCTTTTCCAATCCACTGTACAAGAGGCGTATACTTCCGATGACGCAAGCCTAGTGTCTGGAAAGCACTTTGAAAACCATGCCATAAGTGGATACCTAAAACCAACATAGACAAAACGTAAATTACAACATACCAAGGCTGTGAAAAAGTAAGTGCTACTTTAGCAAATAAGTCCTTGTATTCTTGTCCGTCATAAGTTACTAAGGCAACCTGATCTGTAAATTTCATTTGATACCAAAAATCACCCATATGAACTCCCAGGAAAAACAGAATCAATGTCCCCATGAGAGCCATATTGCGGGAAGCAAAAGAGGTATTAGCAGTGGTCTGGACGGCATATCGTTGTGCTCCCCGAGCTTTTCGATTTTTTAAAGCTAACATAATACCCTGGATTGCATGCAGTAAAATAAATGCATATAGTCCCCATGAAACGGTTTTGATTAGTGGATTTGTCGTCATAAAGTAGGCATATACATTAAACGCCTTCCCACCATCATCTTGTAACAGCTGAAGATTGCCTGCTAAATGCACTACCAAAAATAAAATCAAAAACAACCCGGTAAGCGCCATGATCAGCTTTTGACCAATGGAGGATGTTATAAAGCTAGAAAACCAATTCATACGTAGCTTATTTTTTCACTTGCAAAACTATTCAATAAAGCGTTTTTGTGCACCTATGGTTGAAATTCGAGTTGTCATTGGGCTCTATTTAGAAACATTCTAATTTTCGAAACCTGATTTTTACTTTAAAGCAATGATTCGAACAGCTGTAAAATTATTCCCTAACTTTGTATTATGAACAATAAAGACCTTGATCAAAACATTGGGTTTGAAGCACTATTAGACTTTTTTCCACTAGTTGAACTCCCCGTATTGTTGGGGGAGACGACTCATCTAACGTTTAGTGCGCACAATCCCCCGTTACCAGCCATATTATCACAAAAGTGGCTCAACCACACCGATTATGCACTAGATGAGGAACTTACAGAGCATATTCCTTGTTTTCATTTTAATATGCCAGACCATAAAATAGGATTGGTTTATTGGGAGGCGGGATTGCTTTATTATCATTACCATCTGCTAATTTTCACCAAAGATGGGCGTTTGATCAACGATAAAGTAATAGCAGGTTTAACGTCCAGAGATAAACTACTGCACAGAACCATTGCACATCTAGAGGAGAATTTTATCATCCATACACTATCAGCAAGTCACCAAGAAAACGAAGAAATACACACTGAAAATGCCAATAGCCAATCTTATCAGATATTGCCAGACGGACAAATCAAAGAAATCTGATGCTTTAAAAGCCATTTGCCATTTTTTTAAATATCAAATTACCATTTTTTTCAAAACAGCAGCTGGATTTGATAAATCCAATGCTGGCATTTTTCTTTTATGAAATCAAAAACCAACAAATCGGGCAAATTGGAGGCGCATAGACTCCGAAGTGAAATAGCCCGCTTCATGATAAAAAATCCAGACAAAAGCTATAACGCCCGTCAATTACAATCTAAACTGAAATTAAAAAACACCAAATCTTCGATAGAGGATGCGTTAAGACGACTTTCAGAGGAAAAGTTGATTCGCCTAACTAAAGACGAGAAGTACCAATTAGTTCAAGATGCCAGAATACATCGCAAACCGGTTAATAAAGTTTTTCGGGGCTACGTCGACATGACTAAAAGCGGGGCAGCTTATATTATTTGCGACAACTTACAAGAAGATGTTTACGTCCCGGCTCGCTTCTTAAATGGAGCAATGAACAAGGATTATGTCCAGATAGAGTTGTTTCAAATTAGCAATCGGCGAAGACCCGAAGGAGAGGTAAAGCAAATTATTCAGCGCAGTAGCAATCAATTTATTGGATCACTTAAAATGCACGGTAAGCAATATTATATTGATCCCGATGGCATCTACCAAGACTTTACCATTTTCATAGATCACCAGCATATTCAAAAAGCGGAAATAGGTGATAAAGTTGTAGTTCGGGTATTGGAATGGCCAGGAGATAAGCGCAAAAATGCCACTGGAGAAGTCATCGATATACTTGGAAAAGCGGGCCAATCTGATATCGAAATGAAAACCATACTGATTAATCAGGGATTTGAACTCGAATTTCCAGAATCAGTAATGCAACAGGTCGAAAAAATCAGAACAGCCATAACGGAGGACGATATTTCAGAACGGAGAGACATGCGCGATGTACTGACAATAACGATTGACCCTGAAGATGCAAAAGACTTTGATGATGCCCTTTCATGGAGAAAACTCCCAAATGGTAAAACTGAAATTGGCGTACATATAGCAGATGTAAGTCATTATGTATTGCCCGGAACCCCATTGGACCGTGATGCATTTCGCAGGTCTACTTCAGTTTATTTGGTAGATAGGGTACTACCCATGTTGCCGGAAAAGCTATCCAACGAATTGTGTTCTTTGCGTCCCAACGAAGACAAACTAACATTTTCAGTAATTTTTCAATTTGGAGAAGACGGCCAAATGGAAGATAGCTGGATTGGCCGGACAGTGATTCATTCTGACAGGAGATTTACCTACGAAGAGGCCCAAACCATAATTGATGGTACTGAAGATTCTTACTCCAACATGATATTGGAGCTCAACACCATAGCAAATAAGTTACGCGAAGAGCGATTTGCAGCAGGTGCCATTGGATTTGAATCGGAAGAAGTGCGTTTTCGCCTAGATCCAGATGGCGTACCATTAGAGGTATTTGTCAAAGAGCGAAAAGCAGCTCACATGCTGATTGAAGAATTCATGTTGCTCGCCAATAAGGTGACTGCTATTTTCATGGCGGGTCGTGACGAATCCCGAGAAGTACCCTTTATCTATCGCATTCACGATTTACCTGATATGGATCGACTGCGAGATTTTGCAAATTTTGCTAAAGAATTGGGATTCAAGTCTATGCGACTACAAACACCAGAACAGATTGCGACATCTTTAAATGAATTGGCCAAAATGGCAAGACAAGACGATCGTTTTAAAATGTTGGAACCCATGGCCATCCGCACCATGGCCAAAGCCGCCTATTCGCCGGATAACATTGGGCATTATGGGCTTGCCTTTTCACACTACACTCATTTCACTTCTCCCATCCGCCGATATTCAGATGTAATTGCCCACCGGATATTATTCGATAATTTAATGGATATTAAGCGATATTCTAAAGAAGAACTGGAGTTTCAATGCCGTCATATCTCCTTGCAAGAACGTAAAGCCATGGATGCTGAGCGAGAATCGGTTAAATATAAGCAAGTTGAATTTATTGAAAAATTTATTGGCAAAGTATTCGATGGAAGAATCAGTGGAATGATAGATAAAGGTATTTTTGTTGAATTGGTGGATAACAAATGTGAAGGTCTTGTGCCATTTTCTAACATGTCTGAGCCCTATCATATTGAAGAAAGTAGACTAAAAGCAAGAGGCTTGGTCAGTGGTACGGTATTAAAAATTGGTGATATAATAGCGGTTAGGGTCGTAGACACGAATCTGGAAAAAAGAGAAATAGAGTTGGATATGATCGAAGACTAATTAGCTTGTATTAGTTCTCAAAAGACTGAAGATCAATTGTAACCCTAGTGTATATGTACTCGTTATAGAGTAAATGTGTAGTTTTGCATTATGAAAGTACGGCTAATATCACTTTTCTTATTTTTCCTACCAATAACAAAAGGTTATTCGCAAGTTCTGTTCCGTACTAATCAGTTCAATGTACTTAAAAAGGACTTAAGTCTTCTGGAAAACACCCAGATTTTGGACACGATATTAAGGTTAACCCCCTCGGCTCCCAACCAACGTGGGGCTTGCTGGTATATCAAAAAACAAATAGATCTTAGTAAAGGATTCGAAACAGAGTTCACCTTCAAAATTCATCAAAATGATGCCACTTACAAAGGAGGTGATGGATTTGCTTTTGTTTTACAATCTTCAGGTCCCCAGGCCTTGGGAAGCTTAGGCGATGGCATAGGCTATAAAGGCATCCCCAATGCGATAGTGATTGAATTTGATACCCACAAAGATATAGACGACAAAACCCGCAACCAGGTCGCCTTGATGAAATATGATGCAAAAACGCAAACCTATACAAGAGAGGCCACGGTTCACGAAATAAGGGAACTGAATAATGGACAAGAGCATTTTGCCCGAATTGAATATAAAAACGGTTTTTTAGTCTTTTATATGGACAGTTATTTATTTCCGGTATTATCTTTTAAACTGGATATTCCTGAAAGATTGGGCAATAAAGACAATCTCGCCTGGATGGGATTTACTTCATCTACGGGTAGCGCATACTCGCATCACGACATCCTTTCGTGGTCGCTCGCTGAGTTTTTACCCCCGCCAGAGGACA
>CAYUZA010000073.1:0-12293 GCA_964449535.1 uncultured Saprospiraceae bacterium | reverse complement strand
CCCCCTTACCGTTATAACACCGGAAATCAAATGAACAATGGGACTTACCATCTCGAAGAAATACCTACAAATCTGTCAGGAAAACTGGACTTCTCTATTGATAGCATCATTGATAGCATAGGGTGCAACACAAACAATCTGGGATTGAATGGATCCTTTTTGGTGCATCAAAATCCGGAGGCGAGGATAGAGTATATATTCGCTCAACAATTGGGTATGAAACCCCAAAAGGTCGGCGATTCTTTTATTTTAAAAGCAGATAGTTCAAAAATGTTCTCGCCAGCTACAAATATTTCGTACAAATGGAATTTCGAGCCCGAGCTTTCAAAAAAGAATAACAGTATAAAAACATCAAGTCAAATCATAGATACGTTTGTTGTCATACACGAAATAACAGATATTCAATTATCTGTTACAGATAATTATGGATGTAGTGATAATAAAACTGAACAATTTAAAGTACAAGGGGATTCTTGTTCATTAAATTTGTTATCCGACAAGTTTTGTCAAAATAAAGAAAATTCATTGGCGACATTAATTTTTTACTACAATAGGTCGCCTAGTTGCAACGGAATACTTCCTAGCTCTTTAAGCGTAACTTCTACCATAACAGGCAATATAACAGATCCCGTTATAATTCGAGATACCATCAAAATAAATATTAATTATTTAAATGAAGGCGTAAATACATACAATGATACGATAACAATAAGTTTTAGAGACAGAAATCATGGTGATGGATCTTGCGAATGTGTTTTTGAGGAAAGGATCTTTCCAATAACTATAAACAGAAAGCCAGAATACATAGACACTACATCAAGTCAGGATTTGTGTAAATCAGACACAATATACATCCCATTTAAAACAGAATCAACACAACTTAATAAGGAAATAAGCTTTTCATTATCTGTGGGGGGAAATCAATTGCTTGATGGCATAGCAAGCGGCACTTCAAACATGATTAACATACCAATTCAGTCAAAGAATTTGAATCCAGGCGAATATAAATTAAAAATTACTTCTATTAAATATTTTTATCAAGGATCATTTTGTGAAAGTAATTTTATAGATAAGGATATTTCAATTAAAATCACCGAATGTCGACAGCCCTTTTTAGAAAAAGACCCATCGTCTTATCCTGATTCGTTGACTGTTTGCAAAAACCAAAGTAGTCTTCGCTACCAGGTAAACGACACCAATAATTATCGGGGTATCAGGGCAGATTCTACCTCATACACTTGGCGCATCAGACGGGTTAGAGATCAGGATACTACTATTATCTCGGGTAATCCGTATATCACACAGGCAAATCAGGATACTTTTTCTGCGGCCAGTTTATATTTGGGAGATTCGCTGTTCAATTTAGGTGATTTGTTTAGGCCAGAGTGCATTATAACCCGCAGATTTGGACAACTAGATTGGTTCAGAGATACTTTAATTTTTAATTGGGACACAATAAACAATGGGAGAGCCCCTGATCCATCGCCCGTGTACCGATATCCGGGCGAATTGTTTTTTTTGGAGACCGGCAAGGTAGACTCCAACCTGTGCATTTATTGGGGTATTCGACAAGATACTACTGAAAGTGCACTTAGTACAACAGAGGCGGTCCAGAGTGCCAATGGGTATGCATTATTCGTAAAAGATAAGGTGTTATTGGATAATTTGCATAATCCAGAACCTGACACATTTCTGTTCGCCGATACATGGTTTAAAACCTCCTCCACGTGCGAAATGTCCCCTCCAATTAATGCCTGCATTACCCGAAATTACTACAATGCTGCCTTGCCACCGCGCAATGCGCCCCGCAGCGCTACCTTCGATACTAATGTGCAGGAGCTGTATCCCAACCCAAGCAGCGGAGAAGTTTCACTCCGCGTTTGGGGCGAATGGTATGGCAACTACGAGTGGCATCTGTACACGTCCACCGGCCAGCTGGCAACAAGTGGTGCCTGGCATAAGCAATTAGCTGACCAGACGGCTACGCTTTCTTTGGCCCATTTGCCCACTGGCCTTTATTTCCTCCAGGTCCGCAACGCTTCAGGAGGATTCAGAACCCACAAATTGATATTACAACCCAAATCCTAAATATGAATTGTATAATGACCCAAGACCCTACTCGTACTATTGGCATCTGGCTTAGCGCCTGTGTGTTAATTTGCGGCGGCTTTTTCAGCCCCCTTTGGTCGCAAAGTCCCAACATTCCTCGCGTCAATGTCTTCATGGATTATGCAGAAATGAGTGGTATAGATGCTGAAGAAAAACGCCAATATGCAGATATAGTCAGGGATAAACTTTCTCAGTTGGTGTATGCATCCTCTTTTGGCAAATCGAATGGCACCTGGGATTTAGATCGCTACTTAGTATTCGGACGCTTGTTTACCAATGATGCGCTGATTACTAATTTTTTGCAATTGAAACCCAGTGTGATGGCTGCTTACCAGTTTTTAGCAATTGCAGATGAGCGGGTCAATCCAAAAGCCATCAATTTCAAACATAAAACTGCTGTCATGCGCAGTATGCGCAAAAATCCATCTGGCGATATAGAGGTTAATTTGCAATTGGATTGGGAGCTCTACTCCTATTTTGACAAAAATGGCAATTTGGTTGAATCGGTAAAGGCACGGCCGACAACCCTTAACGTTCAGCTATTAATCGAGCCCACCAATGCAAATAATGCTGTCTTCCTGCGCATGACTGGAGAAATCACTTCGTCATTGTCGAACGATCTTTCATCGCTTAGCGTGGCTGCAGGGTATACATTTGGAAGCCTAAGCACACTGAATGATTTTGGTTTTAGTAACGTAACCCCTAGAGCCAGCGGGCTTGGCCTACAACTCCATTACCTAAAGAACATGGATGCCGGTCAAAAGTGGTTTTTGTGGGGTGGGCTACAGGCATCCATTTTATCATTTAAAACAGATTTTACTGGCAAGGCAAGCGCTGACGTGAACTTAGATGCGGCCACTTTAGATTCTGCCATTACCAGAATAGGCATCAATAACTCAAGTGGGAAACTGGATACCAGTAAGATTACCGGTATTTTATTTGCCACAGCTACTGGTAGCAACAAGTCGGCAGCAGAGACGATGCGCAATTCATTTGTTTTGCAAGCTGTGTTGGGAGTGCAGCGTCGCTGGCCCATCAACAACAAGTTGGATTTCTACACCGGAGTTGCCTTGTTTCCTCAGTATTTGTTCTCCAACAGCAATGGAACCTTGAATATAGAAGGTTATCAATTGCCGGCCGATAAGGATAACAAAAAAGTAACACCAAACTTTCCTGATTATGCGGAAATCAGCAATCAGGGAATTTCCTCATTTTATGAATTGTCTGACGATCTAATCTTGGATGGCATAGAACACAAGGCCAATTTTAGCCTTAATACTATGTTCAAAGGTAGCTTGAGGAGGGCTTTGGGATTTGGGTGGGGATTGGAATTAGCAGCACAATACCAGCTCGGCTTGAGCAATATGTTTTCTTACTCAGGTGGACCTAGCATTAATTTTCCTGGAAATCGTAAAGAGAAAAAGACCCTACTGGAAGACTATGCTCCAAATACTCGCTTTCGGGGCTGGGGGCTTAGTCTAGGCTTATTTTTTGAATTCGGAACTAAATATTAAGACCATTTAATATGTTGCACAAATTATTGACAAACCCTAAGAGATATTTATTAATTTGCTTGGTGGGAATGCAACCCTTTTTAGGAGTGGCGCAAAAAGTGCTTTATCTTCCCAAGAATTATTATAGACCAGTTGACCATCCGCTGGAGGCTGATGCTGCTAAGTTGGTAAATACGGAATGGCCTGCTGGCAAAAGAGACTACTGGCTGGTTGTATCAGACCGTCCTGACAATGCGATCTACAACAAACCCAATGGTTTTGAGATTGGAAAGCTGGATTTTAAGGAACAAGCATGGGTTACGGATCAGAGTGGTGTTTGGGTACAAATCACCCAGGGTATCATTGAAAAAGACAAAATCAACAAACCGCTGAAAAAAGGCTGGATTCGAAAAGAAAACTTATTGCTGTGGCCGTTTTGTATGATTGATATAGAGACAGAAATATCAAAAAAAGCATTCCTGCTAAATAAAGTAGACGAAATCAACAAATTGGTAAACCTTAAAGATCGCAGCCAAGTAACTGTTTATAATGGTCCCAGATCCGAAAAGCAGATTGACAATAAAGCCGTCTACGAAGTATACTTTATTTATAAGCGAGAAGACAATAGGGTATTATTGGGGGCAGCCGATTATTTTTCATATGATGATGTGGATGCAAGTGTGGTGGGTTGGGTTGATAAATATAGAATTACAGAATGGAACCAAAGGCTAGCATTGGAATGCAATCATGACGAAGAAGCTTTCATGATACGCAAGAGTAGTGACAACAAAAAAATATATGGATTTAAAGACCAGCGTTCTGCCGATCATTATTCCAAGACTGGGACTTTTTCGGCAGACGACGTTTATTGGGACAATGATCCGGTAAAACTGAATCCCTCCCTTTTGTCCAAATCCAATCCGCGAAGGCCAGTAGGAGATGTATTTCGATTTCCCGTATTTAAATATACCCGCTCAGGATGGATAAGATCTGGCGCCCTTGCACAAATACCGACCACCAGCAACGACGGAAAAATAACAGGTGAAATTAATCCAAATGATTTGATAGCCTTACAAGGAGATTTAAAAAAAATGCTGCAGCGTAGGGACAAGTTGAATGTCTTTTTCCTTGTTGAAGCTACAAGAGAGCTTCAACCCTATCGGGAGTCCATCTTATCTGCCATAGATCAGATGCGAGATGAGCTACCCACTACGGTGCAAGTCAAGTACGGAGCTGCTGTTTATCGGGATGCTGATTTGAAAACAAGTGGGGAGCATTTCAAAATGAGAAGACTGTCGCCCAATCGAAAGAATGTATTGGATTTTTTGAACAACGAAGTGTTTGACCAGGGAATAGTGCTAGACCCATGGACCAATTTTCGTTGGGCACTCAATGAGGTATTGTTAAAAGGTGAGCTTTCTGCCGATGAACAAAACTTAATCATCGTAATCGGTGCCAATGCAGATATGAGCTTTAATAAAGCTCGAAGTCGTACGGCAAAACCGGGCGATCTTATCATCGATGAAAAATACTATCAACTAGAGGAAAAGTTGCAACAGATGGAGGTCAATCTTGCATTTATACAAGTACGCAATGAAGAGGGTAATAGTTATAGCCGATTTGCTGAAGATGGTAGAGCATTGATGGTAAATTTTGCCCAGAAACGTTACATAGAATACGCTGGACAACTCAATAGATATTTCAAAGTACAAGAATTAAAGGTCCCTGATCTTGAAAATAATAACGAAATAGAGGTAAATGGTGTAGCATTTGGGTATATCAAACGGGCAGCGAAAGGCAGCTATTTAAAAAGTAACGATATTGCAGATGGAGTATCAAAAGCAGTACAAAAAACACACAAAAGATACGCTGCTGCCTTTGATAAATTATCTTCCATAGTACAGGGAACAGAAGGTGGAGGTGAGATTGATGAGGCGTTTGCGCCCATAATTTGGTCAGTATTGGACGAAAACCTGAAAAAAGGTGGTATCAATCGCAACGCGATGAGTAAAATTATGGATGAAAAAATAAAAATGTATCATACCATCTTCTTACCAAGTACTATAAAAGGATTAGACTTGCCGTACAAGACGGTGGTTTTTATGCCCAATGTGGAGCTACGAAGTTACCTGACACAACTAGACTTACTGAACCGTGCAATGAATGCATCAGCAGATGTAAAAAGAGCTCAAATATATCAGGTATTTGTAGAAATGATGAGTCAATTGACCGGAAATAAGCTGTCTAAAGATGCCATAGATAAAACCAGTATTGATGACTTAAGGCTATTAATGAATGGCTTGAAAGTAGAAGGATATGATCTGGATGAAAAAATAGGTTTTAAAATAGAAGACGTCACAAAAAAGAAGGTGATTAGTGATGAGGCATTGGATAAAATAGCCCGCAGACTTAATCAAAAGCGCGTAGCACTACAAGAGATCTATGATATGCAAGGTAATTATGAATATTCGTATACAGTATTAAATAAAAAAGCTGTGTTTTTCTGGATTTCAACTGATTTATTATTTTAACATGGATGCGCTTTTTCACCTAAAAGATATGACGGCAGCCTATGATGCTGCTCAACCAGTACTTTATATTGAGGAACTCCATATACCCAGAGGTGGCGTTTTTTTTGTATTAGGCGCATCTGGTATAGGGAAAAGCACCCTTTTGGAAATATTGGGTATGATGAATGACCCGTTCCTGCCAGGAACTGCTGTTTTTGAGTATACACCTAAAGGAAAAGAACCTATATCGTTAGATAAACTTTGGAATGCAAGTGATGACAGCCGTTCGGCCTTCAGGCGTGAACAATATTCATTTATATTTCAGAATACCAACTTAATGCCCAATTTTACTGCTGGCGAAAATATGGCCTATACTCTTATGCTGGAGGGCAAAAGTCTAGAAGAATCTCGAGAAAAAGTGCTTTCAGTGATGCCGGAACTAGGGCTTGATACGTCCCTTTTCGATAGACCGATTCATCATTTATCCGGGGGACAGCGACAAAGGTTGGCGTTCGTTCGGGCATTTGTTTCCACATTCGAAGTATTGTTTGGGGATGAACCAACGGGAAACCTCGATCCAAATACTGCTCGCAACATGATGAATACACTTACAGATTTTGTGCACACACAGCATAAAACAGCCGTATTGGTATCTCATGACCTGGGTTTGGCTTCTGAATTTGCAGATAGAATATATTATTTGAAAAAATCAGAAGGCTCAGATGCCCAACAGCCTCGTGGTATTTTAAGTAACAAACAAGTGCTAATCAGAAAGAATGGTGGCTGGGAACATAATGGCATACTGATACAAGGAGGAATAGAATCTGTATTAAAAGAAGTATTATGAATCAAAAGGACCAACGCGCGCTTTTTGTCCGAAACGAATTAAAAGTATTGCAGGGTAACAAACGGATCAATGTATGGGTACTGTCCCTAATCCTATTCATTACATTTGTTGGCTTGGGACATTCAGTTGGTGGTCTTCAGAACTTAAAAGAGCGTATGGACAATCCATTTACGCTTTGGGTCAATCTGCCCGTACCCGCGCGGGCAGACTATTATCAAAAAGCCGAAAGCATGGTTAGGCATTTCGCTGACCCAACAACAAGGGATTCGTTTTTATTAGATACCATAATTGGATACAACCGTGATTTTTTGGAAGTACAGTCATTTGATCAGCGACGCAAATACAATTTGATGGGTCGATCAATCCAACCGGAGGAATCGTTGGTTGCTGCCATATTAAAAAATGACAATATTAAGCGGAAACACAGTGATTATGAGACTATGCTCTCCAGTGAAAATAGCTGGCTTATTGTAAAGCAGGAGTCATTAGAAGCGCTAGGATTCCCCCCCGATATTAGTGATGACTTGCAACTGCAAGTAGTCAACCCACATACCCAAGAAGTATTTTTCACACACTATATACCTGTATTAGCTGTAGTCAAAGATTTGCCTGACCTAGTGGATGTTGTTATGCCAGAGCATTTGCAAGTATTGTTATATGAACCAGTAGGCGAAACGGGTTTTGTTAATATATCAAAAACAAATCGAATAGATTTTTTAAGCAAAGAAGAGCTTGATGAGGAGGATGTCAGTGCAAAGATACAAGACATAACACTTGAAGATACTTTTGCGCTCAAGATGGAGAGTATGAGTTATGAGCCTTTCATAATTAATGGCGAAGAACATAATAAATACGAACTGTTTCTTACTCCTCCACTTGACATTTTTGAAAAAGAAAATGTAATGAAATTGTTGAGAACGCACTATTCCTTGAGACCATACACTGAATTTAATGTGGACTTAGGGCGAACCTATTACATTCAGGAACCATACTATTTGGCGTTCCATTTTAAAAACTTACAAAAAGTAAGAGCACTACGCGACATGGTCAAAAAAGAATATGGTTTCGAAATATCCATAAATCAAGTGGAAGATAAAGAAAACTTTGCCAAAATAGCTGCGCTGACGCTGTTGCTCACAATTTTGTTATTTGTGTTAAGCATGGCTGGAGTTATGGTATTTACTGCAAATCTACTTCAGTCCCATATCGAAAAAATCAAGGTAAATCTGGGCACTTTCAAAGCATTTGGACTAAGTGACAAGGCACTAATAGCTGATTATAATCGCATAGTGATGATATTTTCAATTACAAGTATTGTTATAAGCTTGTTTTTCACAAGCCTTTATTATGGATTACATTTGGCAGGAAAAGCATATTCTATAAAGTGGTTTTTAGATGCTGATTTTAACTTGTTTCATTGGTCAGTATTATTAGCATTATTGGGTATCGTTTTAGGTATTCGATTTTCCTTAAAAACAATGATTGCTTCGAGATTAAGAAAAACGCCTGGAGATTTAATTTACCAACGTTAAAAAAACACTATGAACTATTCATTATTATTGTTAATCATAGCGCTATGTGCCATATTATCAGGTTGTGCTGATGAAAAAAGCGACAGCTCGGTATCTACTCCTAATATAGAAATACTAGTTCCATCGGACACTATAGAAACTATACCTATAGATCAACAAAATGAATTGAGCCAAAAATTCGAAACGGATTCTATCCGTAGTATTGAAGAAACACGCAAAGATTCTTTAAAAAAAGTGTTAGAAGCAAAGCAAAAGGAAAGTAAAAACAATAGTAAATCGTGTGAAGAAATTATGAAGGATTATGAGGCATTCCTGAAAAAAATGGCCAATAATCCTAATAATGAGAAATTAAATAAAGAGCTCCGTACATGGATAGAAGATGTTCCGTTCCAAAGTTGCTTGAAAGCCAATCCAATATTAAATCTAATCAAAGACTCCTTGGAAAATGAGTATTTGTAATACCATTAAGATTAACCGGAGTGTTGTAAGATACATACGTTACTGTGATTCTAAAAACTATATGACATACCTTTTGACAATAAAAATAATATTAGGAACACTTCCATTAATTTCCGGCGGACTCATTTGACATCAATTCAGTGCAGGGATTACCTTTACCCCTTAAGAGTTGTTTAACCCAAATCAATTAATTTTGGGTGTTACCTATTACAATTTAAAAAATGCCATTACCCCCATGCCATCACCTCCTTTGCATCATGATTGCATCTTCGTGAATCGTCTCAATATCTCCATCCCGCTCAGCAGCTTCTAAAGCTTCGCGATACCATTTGTCCACTGACAATCTGGCCAGGTGCGCCTGCTTTTCAGCTAAATCATCCAGAATAAGCTGATTGGTCTTGAGCTCGTGTTCCAAACGCTGGCGTTCAACTTGTATAAAAATTTCTCCTTCCAGTTTTGCAGCCTCTTGTGCTCTCGCCACCAAACTGCCAATTCGGGTATTCCAACGGGAAATAACCTCCTGTTGCTTTATCATCTGAACATATTCTACGCGGTCCAACAACTCATCGTATGGCCCGCGTTTGCCCAACAATTTCACCATCACTGGCGTTGTTTCTATCATAACAAACAACAGCATAATCATCCAGCTGGTTACCAACATGGTGGTATTCTTTTTTGTTAAATTTCCCATGGCTTCCAACTGGGTAATAAAAGTAGTTGTATAACTATGGTCCTTGATGGCTACACTTTCCGACATCTGAACATTCACTGTGCTATCAGCCTTTGATTTATACCTTTTAGCTTGTGCCACCTCATCCTGTTTCTCCATGATACTTTTGGTGACCTTGGCTCGATGTTCTTCCTGTTGTCTCCTCAACTCTAGCTGCAATTCGTTGTATGATGCCCTTTTTTGGTTGACCTCCTCAGTCAATAATGCAATATTTTGAGAAAGCTCACTGAGCTCAAGGCTTGCTTTATGGTTCAAACCTATAATTTTTCGATCTCCATTTTCACTTAATTCCAATCTTTGATTTTCGGGTAAGCGTGTCAGTCGCGCTTGCTCATCGACTATTCCTGCGATGATTGCTTTGTTCTTGGCCTCAATCGATGTTAAGGCCAAATGTGCCTTTTCCATTTTTGCTTTTAAGTTCCGAAATTCCGGATTGACCGGATCCCTATATTGTAACTCTTGAAGAGCTGCTAAATTTTGAGTATGTTCCTGAAATTGTTTTTCCCACCCTATTTTTCCGCTCACTTGTTCGATTTGCTGTTTTTCATGGGCAATTTTATCCCATTTGTCCTCTAATATTTGCTGGGCTATTCTATTTTCAAAAATGCGTAATTCCAATGGCTTAGATATTACTATCGATAAAAAAATGGCCAATAATATCCGGGGTGCTACCTGTCTGATTTCCAGCCCAGTATCCCCTTGTTTACGAATGGTAGCCACTATAAATCTGTCCAAATTAAAAATAATTAAACCCCAAATCAGTCCAAAAAACAAAGCGTAAAAGACAGCCTGATCACTCATACGAAAAATGGCGTAAAATGCATATCCGCCCGAAAAAGCAGCAAGAATTGCCGTAAACATTACCGCCGCTCCAATACCCGCGTATTTGCTCCACTCGGTTGGACATTGAGCTAATAGTTCGCTATCAGCCCCTGAACAATTCCATAAAAAACGCTGCAATTCATTAGGTCTTCGAGATGTTTTGACCATATAATTTACGTTTGATTTTTTCATATAGATTTGATATTAAAAAAGGTGATAAAGAAATTGGTTTTAAATCCTCAGGTTGCCCAACCGAATTATCAGGTGCCGCCACCATACCTCGTAATTGAGAAGGAAATGAAAAATTTAAATGAGGCGCTTTTATTTGGATATTTGGCTATGGCATCCAAACTTGAAATGCTGGCATAGGCACTCTCCAGAAATCGGGAATAGGAGCAGGAAATACGGTAATGCTTGCTTCTAACTGGCTAGAGTAACCAAAATAATTGTAAGCAGTGAGTGTAAAAACCCCCTCGTTTTCTAAAGTCCAAAATCGCTGTACAAAATCCGTAACATCTCCTACCCCATTGTCAATCTCGAGTAGGGTATGCCCCTCTACTTTCCAGGAAAACTGAATCAATGCACCTTTTGCGGCATAAGTGCGATCTATAGTGAAGTGATGAATGACCGGGGGAGTTCGATCTATATCAATATAAATTTCCACCGGTGATGTCCAACCCGCTTCATTTCTAGCTTTTAGTATCCATAATGTAGGCTCCATGCTGTGAACCTCAAACCAGCCTTGAGTTGACACTTCTTCATCATTTATCCACACAGAAAGAGCATTTTCTACATCCCAGCTAATGCAGGCGGGTTTGTCATCGGTAAGGATGCGTTTGTTGGATAAAAACTTGCGAACGATAGGCAAATAGCCAAATTCACCGGTAACCGGGTTGAAAACGGTATGATCATCTATCTGGATCATATAGCTACAGTATTGGATGAGCAATTCCAGCAATTGATGCTATTCGGTACATGGACACCATACCATCGAAGTATGGTTGGCTTAGATCTGGAATCATTAAAAGGCCGAAAATTGGTATAATGCCTCTCACGTCGGTTTGCCCAGAAATAGTAATTATACGTAAGTTCGTCTTCCAAATTGGAGAGCGCATGATCCATACCCCGGGCAAGCTCTACCATGGCCAATTTTACCAACATTTGGCAAATAGGCTGAATATCAGCAGATAAGCCCACTTGAATTTTAGCCTCTTTGTCCTCAGGGCTGGTATAGGCAGGAAGGGTTGTTGTTGCCTGCTGAAGAGATGAAATTTCTTCTTGCCCAAACAATGTGCCGATATTGGCTTCCTCGATCAAACAAGCATAGCAAGGACTATCTTTTCCACGGCATACAAATATATCTCCACCTTCAGCACGGGTAATGGCTCTGCCAAATAACACCGTTTTATCGTACTGAATAGCCAATTCATTGATATTAAATCGACTGCGATTATTATCAGTCAAACATAGTATGAGGTCTGAGGCCTGGACAAGGTCGCTCAAATAAGCTGGACGAGCATTGACATCCATTTCATAGGCATGTACCGATGCATATGGGTTTTTCTGTAAAATGACATCCTTAACAGCACGAGTCTTCCAACGGCCAAGGTCATTAATGCCACAAATATGCCGCGATATATTAGACAATTCAATTCTATCAAAATCGACTAAATCAAAATGGCCTATTCCCGTCTTTGCAAGTTCTACAGCAATCTGCCCTCCAAAACTACCCAGACCCACCATTAATACTCGCTTATGTTGGAGCAAATCCGTTTCCAATATTCCCTTACT
>CAYUZA010000072.1:0-12316 GCA_964449535.1 uncultured Saprospiraceae bacterium | reverse complement strand
TGTAATATTTACATCTTTATCTATGGTAACACCATGATATCCATTTTGATTTGATGATATATTGTCATCGGGTTTAAATGCAATACTTCCCGCAGCATTTCCATCACCTACAGTTAAACCATTCCATGTCGTTGTGCCAACTCCACCACCTATCCATAAGTGTCCTTCATTGGTATTTATTATTGCATCCTGACGTATCCATACCATTCCATGATCATCACCATCTTGATCTGACCAGATAATCGTATTTAGCGTAGAACCTGTTGGGGCAATAGAAGAGTTTTGACCAAAGATAATATCCCGTCCTGCCTTTAATGTAAGATTTTTAGAGGAGGCAAGTGCAGGAGTCAAGTTAGCCTCGAATATGATATCTGTATTCGCATTAATTATTAAATCTCCAGCCAATAAGGCATTGTTTATGTGCGATACACCTATGGTAACATCCATTGATGCCGTGAGTACTCCTGCATTAATACTCCAACCACAATCATCACCAGGACCATTAGTTATGGTGATTGTAGCCGTTGTTACAGCAAAATCGTTTGTGAATCCCTGCCACATTAGAAAAGGAAATCCACTATTGTCTGTGGCATTTTGGCCCCAAATGTCAACCGTTCCATTCCCTATCTCACTATCGTAATCCCAACAAGAAAACAAAAAGATATTGGGGTCTTGCATTTGACCAGTCGTTATGCCGCTTATTCCAACATCAGAGCCTGAACCCACAGCAGGGGAAGAAAAGTTAGATGTCGTAGTATTCCAAAAAGAACCTGAAATAGGGACTGTTGTTGTGCTGCTGCCTGCAAAACCACCTATGGTGCCTTGATTAGTGGATACTTGGCCTAATGCATAAACGTTTTCTACCGCAGAGTTTCCAAGTATTCGTCCTGCAAATCCACCTATACCCCTAGTGGAATTGGTTGTAGAATTAGGGCCGGTTACATTTCCTTTTGCATAGCAATTTTTGAGGATGGCTTCATTGGCAATAAGTCCAACGAATCCGCCAATATCTCCATTATCTGTATTTGTCGTAGCCATTCCCAAATTAACGTTGCCTTCTACAAAAACTGATTCAACCTTTGGATTGCCTCCTTCTACAACGCCAAAACCCCCTCCTAAAAATCGAGAGTGTAAAGTAATACCTGACACCACTGCTGAGCTGGAAGAATTTCTGATAACCGCATTGCTGCCACTGTAACTACCTACTAATCCGCCTACCCTCTGTTTCCCAGTTATTGAACCGCTTGAGGTAACATCTTCCATCAATAAATTGGGAGCTAGTAGCCGACCAATTACTCCCCCTGAGGCCGAATTAGAAGTAGCTGAATTTTGGGAAATATTAACATTTATTATATCAATATTTTGAATAGTAGCCGTACCTGATGAATATTCAACATGGCCAATAAGAGCACCCACATTGTCCCTTCCCGTGATCGTAAAATCCCTGAGTTTCAAATCAGTAATGGTCACTGCGCTAGCATATCCAAAAAGCCCAACATTATCCGTACTGCGATTTATCCACAAGTTTTCAATCTCATAATCACCTCCATCATATGTTCCAGAAAATGGATTTGAAGTTGTTCCAATTGGGTTCCAACCACCAATCCCGCAATACAATTGATTGCTCTGTATGGCATCGATATTGGCGGTTTGTTCAATATCAGATGACCAACTAGAATTGTTAGCCGCTATCCATAACAAATGATCAAAGGTAGAAACCTGATATTTACCAGAAGCAATGGTTGGCTGTATGCCCGCAGGCGTTCCACCTTGACAACCAAGATCTGCTGAAATAGCTGGATCCAAGCTGGAGTAACTAAACTTTATGGCGTGATTTCCGGTACCGTAAACCCTAAGATCCGAAAATGTAGCAATACCACTTGCATCTGTAGTAGCAGTTAAAGTCCCTGATAAGGAACCCGATCCACTATGCAATGAGGCAGTTATAACTATACCTGCTTCTTGAATCGTTGTGTTAGATGCGTCTTGTATAGCTACTGTAAAACTGGGGGAAATTGGCGTACCAAAAGTATAATTGGTAGGTGGAGTACCTACTATGGCTACTTGCGTAGGTATACTTATTGATGGTTCATTAAAAGCAAAAAAAGCAGGATCAGATGTGCCACCTGCAACCCACTCCATTTTTTTAGCCTGACTGTAATTACTGGAATTTATTCCAAAATCGCTTAGATCGAAGGCGATCATTCGAATATCTCTCTCTGCATTTGGGGTAATACCCCCAAATTGACCATTTACTATATTACCATTTCTGAAATAAAAGTCAGCACGATATTTTCCGACTATAACCGTATTGTTTTGATTAATCAATAACTCATTGCCAACAAGATTCCCATTAACATCAACCATTCGTAGTTTATCCTGAGTACTACTTGGAGCCGCAATTTGTGTAATTAATATATCTGGAATTCCATCATTAATACTTGAAAGAGATAAACCATTACTACTAAATGTAAAAGAAAGTGTAGTATTGGAGGGTATGTTGGCTAAGCCAGATCCCAAATCCAAACCACTCAAACCCCGGGTTAAAAAAGTAGCCAATGTTTCGCCGGTAGCACAGCCCCCATTTGGGACAACAAATGGTGGTGGACTACTGCCTCCATTATTGACACCATCAGCCAATTCTGCAAGCATGATTAAATATGAATCAGTAGTCAGATGAGGACAGGCGCCGGGCACTACATTACTAACAGGTAGTGCTCTCCAGTTTGTAGGCGTAAATGAAGGAACTCCATTATTTGATAAAATAGCATCATTGATACCTGTAGAATAAATAATTCCATCATACTTAAAAGCCAATAAATTATGACTATTGTCTGGTTTTGTAGTACTGATATTTAACTGACTGCTTGTCCAAAATCCATTGTAGTCAGTCCAAAGCTCAGTCACTTGTGCCTCAGACAGAACGAAATTTACAATAGATAATAGTAATAGCAATGGTAACTTGATGTAATTAGTCATGAGTAATTATTTAAGTGATGTAGCTTTGATATAGTTGTAACGATAGTCTATTAAAATTGAGATTAATAATCTTTACTGCTTATACATATGAAAAATCCATAACCATAAACAATATCCAAATTGGGCATAAATAAAGTCTGGAAATCAGTAATTACTGATCTAGTAGTCATTCACTAACCCGAAAGTAAGATTCAAATATATAAAAATTAAAATATTATAGTTATACAAATGTGTTACATACTAAATCGATTTATACAAATGGTAAATTGATAGTTATACAAATAAAAATAAAAAATAATTTATATATTTGATTTTCATATGTTTATAAATTTACATCCAGTTATATCAATTGAACAGTCATGGCTAATTGATGTAAACATCAAAATGAAATTTAAAATATTTTTAAAATGCTTTTAGCGTGGATCAACATAGAATATTAGATCCTTTTTTAAAATAATATGAGAAAATCATGTGCTACTATTCACAAGTGGCTTATGTAATACAAGCGCTGAATTTTTGGGGAAATAAGCAAATATCCAAGTAAAGTTTGGGCTAAATTGCAACGAACATGAAAAATTGCCCCCCTCAAGTAGAATGCTAGTAAGGAAATGCCTTAAAAAAATCTGAAATAGTAGGATTATATGTATTTATCCTACCGCCCTGATGATTTTGACAAAGTCTTCCTCCTCAGCGACCTTCATTTTTTGAGTAATTCTATACTTTTTAGTAAAAACACTTCGATGGCTGATATGCAGCAAACTAGCAATATCTTTATAAGATAAGTTCATTTTTACTAAGGCACAAAATTCAAGATCGCTATTCGTCAGCTCAGGATATGTTGTTCCAAGCTGAGTTAAGAAATTAGGATGTAATTCTGCAAATCTACGAATCAGCTGGTCCCAATAGTTTTCATCCATCTGGAGCTTGTGTAGTAATTGGATTGTTTTATTTTCTTGTGCTATCTGCGCTTCTTGTAAAATCTCAGTAATTATATCATTCCGTCTGGCAGCTTCTAATGCTGTAGCCAATAACTGTTGCTTTTGATGATCTATTATGAGCTGATTGGAATGTAACTGCATTTCCATAACTTGATTTTGCTGCTGTGTAACTAACTTTTCTCGCTGAAGATTAGATAAGGCCAAATCTTTGATCTTAGATCTCAATCGCATTTGATAAATGATAAATACCAGCAGTAGGGCAACTGCAATGATTAGAAAAATATAGAGTCGCTGAATAAAAATATCTTGCTGAAGCAAATCACGCTGTGTTTCCAGCATTTTTTTGTTTTTATCCAATAAATCGAATTGATATTTTTCTTTTAACTCAGCTGATATTCGTTCTTTATTTAATTGGTTTAAGCTATCCTTTAAAAAAAAAGCTGCCTCCCAATTTTTTGCACTCGAAACATAATCGCCCAAATTTGAGTATGTCTGCGCCTTGCGCTTTGCGAGCGTTACTTTATTCTTTAAACTTGAGTTTGAGAATACATTTTCAGCTTGTTCTATCAATTCAGATGCTGCCTGATATGACCCTTTAAAAAGAAATGCATCAATCCTGTGCAAATAAATCTCATCAAGAAACATGCTTTTACTATTTATACTATACTGGTAGGCTGAATCTAAATAAAAAAGTGCTTTATCATATTCTTTTCTATAGATAGAAATTTTACCCTTATGCATGAAACCCAAACTCACATAGTCAAATTGTTGAAAATCTTTTAGCATTGAGATCGCTTCAGACAAGTACTGTTCTGACTTGTCCAAATCATTTAATTCGTATAACGCATTAGCATAATTCAAAAGCGTGATGGCATAATATAGATTGTTTTCATTGTTTTTAAAGACCGGAATAACCTCTTCATACAAACTACATGCAGAAGCAAATTGCTCCAACATTAAATGAATATTGGCTAACTTTTGCTTATCTGCAACAAGTTTTTCTTCATGTTCTTTACCTAATTTTTCAAATATTGCAATGGCACTATTCAGCCAATCAACTGATAGGTCAAACATCTCTTGATCTTTGTACAAGGAAGCTATGGACCCTGATACTGTGGCTATACCAAGAGAGTCATCTGCCGCTTTGTACAACTCCATCGATTGACGAAATGCCTCCTTGGCATCAATATATAGTTTATTCGTTCTCAGGATAATTCCCATGTTATTATATGCACCAGCCTTTCTAATTGTATCCAAATCAGATCCGTCAATTATCGTCTGAAAGTGATACCGTGCAGAATCTAACTCTCCTCTCGCCCCATAAAAGACACCATAAGTATTGTGCCATTTCAATCTCAGAGATGTATTGTATTTTAGATTATCGTAAATGGAATCTAAATATGATTTACAACGAGAGGGTTGTCTAAAGATATCCTTATAAGCAGTATCCAACTCAATGGCAAAACGAAAAGAGTCTTTTTCATTAATGGTTTGAGCGAATAGATTATGAGTTGGAAAGCTCAAAAAAATAATAATCCAGCAGCTAGTTAAATATCCTGCAATCAGAACAATAATATTACTAATACGAGACTTTGTCAAAGCTAAATTAGTTAAGTGTGTCTTTGACAAATATAAGTTATTTCTCACATCTTTATGTCATTCTGCTCCATTTAAAGCCTCATTTATACGGTAAATCAGGCAAAAACAAGCCCTAATTTGTGCAAACTATGCTCATCGCATTAAGAAAAAATGAAGCCAGGTAACATCCTGCTATTACACTTTTAATAGAAAAAATAAGCGCCCAAACTTTCCAGTCTGGACGCTTACACCTCAAAAATCCCCCTCTAATCTTATTTTTCTGCTTGCCGTATCAGCTGGCTGCTTTTAACTTTACATCAACCTTTTTTTCCTTGCCTCCTCGGTAAATTACCAAAGGTATAGATTCCCCTACCTTGGAACTACTGATTACCTCTTGTAATTCGGCAAATACTCTTATGTCTCGACCCTTTACTTTTGTAATTACATCATTGGGAAGTAAACCTGCATACTGAGCTGAACCCCCATCGTAGATTTCTCGAATCACAACCCCTTGGGTCACAGGTACATTTAACTGTTCAGCAAGCTCTGAATCCAACTCAGATACAGAAATACCCAAATATGCCCTGCGAAACTCTCCATATTCTACAATATCGTCAACAATTTTCAATACCATATTGATCGGAATAGCAAAAGCATATCCTGCAAACTGTCCAGTAGGAGAAGCGATAGCAGTGTTGATGCCAATTAATTTTCCATCTACGTTGACCAAAGCACCTCCGCTATTTCCAGGATTAACAGCCGCATCTGTTTGAATGAATGATTCAATGGCGCGATTGTTGCCTTGATTTAAACCTAATCGACGCCCGCGTGCACTGACTATTCCAGAGGTAACGGTAGAAGTAAGATTAAAAGGATTGCCCACAGCAACTACCCATTCTCCCACCTTAACCTCGTCTGAATTTCCTAACTGAATAGGCTTTAAAGATGAAGCTTCGATCTTCAACACGGCGACATCCGTTTCGGCATCCTTCCCAATTAATTTGGCCATGAATTTTCGGTTATCGTGAAGTGTCACCTCTATTTCATCCGCAAATTCCACCACATGATTGTTGGTTACAATGGTACCATCTTCGTACAAAATCACTCCCGAACCCGTACCCTCTCTGGCATAGTTTGGATCTATAAAAGGATTGCCAAAAAATGATTCTTCATCAAAAAAGAAGGAAAAAGGATTTCGGCGTTGTTGTTGTCGACGTTGCATAGCTTTCTGGCGACTTTCCTTGGCATGTATGTGCACTACAGCATCCACCGTGCGTTCGGCAGCTGCAGTGAAATCAAAAGGAACAGCAGCAGGCCTATTTGCCGTCTGTCCAACCTGCTGGGCTGTAAAAGAGGGAGTGGAAGATAATTGCACAGGTTCTTTTTGCATGAAAAATGTGCCGGCCAGCACCAATCCGCCACCTACCATCCCTGCCAAAAAATGACTGATTGCGATTTTCATATCCTTGTTATTTGTTTAGTCAGAAAACGCTTTAATAGCCATCTGAGTTTAACCATAGTCTTGTTTAACAGTTAATTAACGAATATAAACAGCTGATTTAGGTGCTGACGTTTGAATCTTAGCAATTTAAGTTCAAATATTTTTTTTAGTCTTTAAAACCAGTAGGAGCAGTATTTGTTAATAATTATCATGCAAAACTTAAGTGAGATAGATATCGACCGCATTGTTGAAATGGCATGGGAGGATCGGACGCCCTTTGAAGCTATTTCTCATCAATTTGGTCTTTCTGAACAAGAGGTGATTGAGCTCATGCGTCAGCAAATGAAAGCAAGCAGTTTTAAAAGATGGCGCAGACGCGTGCAAGGAAGGGCTACCAAGCACAAGTACATCCGACAAGATGGTGTGAACCGATTTAAGTGCAGTCGTCAAAAGTCCATTAGCTTTAATGCCGTAACCTAAAAGGACAATATATTGTCACCATACTGGAAAACTTGAAACGACAGTTTTATTCATTTTAAGCGCACGGTGCATTGTAAAGCAATTCCATTTGGATGCTACTTTTGCCGCATGAAAACACACCTCTATATCTTTTGTATACTATTTGTGGGATTATCATTCGACGCTATGGGTCAAGAGAATCCGGTGAACAACCAGACGGATACCCTGCAATTACCAGAAATGATAGTATTGGAAAACCGGCTTGAATTACCTCTTGAAAGATTGGCCCGAAACCTACAAATAATTACGCGTAAAGAGCTTAATAAGTTACCCGTATTATATTTTACAGATGCGTTGCAATATGTACCGGGAATTGACGTCCGTCAAAGAGGACCTTTTGGTGTACAAACTGACATTTCTATTAGAGGGGGTACATTTGATCAAACGCTTATTTTGCTTAACGGTGTTAAGATGAGTGATCCCCAGACCGGACATCATGCTGCATATTTGCCGGCTAACTTAATGCAGATACAACAGATTGAGGTCCTAAAAGGGAGTTCGGCCCGAATATACGGCCAAAATGCCTTTTCGGGTGCCATCAATGTGCATACCTTTATTCCGGAAGATAGGCGAATATATGTCCATGCTTTTGGAGGAGATTTTGGTCTTTTGGGTACCCAGTTAGGGATTTCTTTGCCATGGAAAAACTATCGGCAGTTTTTTTGCATAGGATACAATAGATCCCAGGGCTATCGATACAATACTGATTTCAATATTTTACAGGGATTTTATCAAAGCGAATTAACAATAGGACAACGTCCCTTAAGTATAATGGCTGGACTCAGCGATCGCAGATTTGGAGCCAATGGATTTTATGCAAGCCCCCAATTCAAGGACCAGTATGAGGCGGTAAGAACGGGTTTTGCGGCATTAAGGTATCGATACACCAGTGGGTCTGTAACCATTAAACCGACCCTTTCCTGGCGAAACAACTTAGACAATTATGTCTTTATCCGGAGCAATCCTTCATTTTTTAACAATCTACATCAAACGGATATTATAAGTGCTGAAATACATTCAAAAGTAGTCTTGCCGAGAGGGGATCTGCTGGGATTTGGATTGGAGACCCGGCGCGAGGTAATCGTCAGTAGCAATTTGGGCAATCATTCACGGCAAATAAGTGGTTTATTTGCGGAATATAATGTGAAAGGAGATGGCTGGCATATAACTCCAGGTTTTTACGCAAATTATTTTTCGGATTATGGACTTCAGTGGTTTCCCGGAATAGACGCGCACATCAAAGTTAATACAAATATTTCGGTATTTGCCACAACCGGTAGAAGCTTCCGTTTGCCGACTTATACAGATCTATATTATAAAGGACCTTCCAATATTGGCAATCCTCACCTACGACCGGAAGCTGCCTGGACACAAGAAGCAGGTGTAAAATTTGATTTTATCAACTTCCATGGACAGTTAAGCGCTTATTTTTTAAGAGGACTACATCTCATTGATTGGACAAGAACACAGCCCTCCGATCCGTGGCAACCGACCAACCTAAATGACTTGAAATCTATGGGTTTTGAATGCCAGTTGGGATATCAACCCAGGGAAAATAAATGGCTATCTCAGTGGCTTGACAAATGTCAATTAAGCTACCATTACATCCATTCTGATTTGGATGAAATGCCGGGGATAGAATCTCGTTATGCACTTGAACATCTTCGTCACCAGTTCCTTTTTTCGGTGGATCATACCCTATGGGGCAAATTACATCATACCATGAGGCTTAGATGGATTGACCGAATTAGTATGCCTGCTTATTTTGTATGGGACAGCCAAATTAATTGGCAGCTTGATGACACTAGTATATACTTGGAAATCAGTAATTTAACCAATACTATGTATCGTGAGACCAATTTGGTAGAAATGCCGGGTCGCTGGTTCAGACTTGGTGCAAAAACCTCAATTGGATTCTGATTAAAAAATTCTATTCCAGTTTTCAACAGGTCTTCACCAGAAAGCGAAAAATTAGATGAACGTAATTTGTAGAGACGTACCAATTGAATTAGCGGAATTATGAATTCGGAATTATGATTTAGGAATGCGGAATTATGATTTAGGAATGATGAGTGCGGAACAAATAACAAAGAACAAAGAACGAAGAACAAAGAACAAAGAACAAAGAACAAAAAACAAAAAACAAAGAACGAGGAACAAGTCAGTGATTTCGGAATGCGGAATTATGATTTAGGAATGATGAGTACGGAACAAAAAACAAAGAACAAGGAACAATGAACAAAGAACAAGGAACAATGAACAAAGAACAAAAAACAAAGAACAAAAAAACAACCCCCAAATATCAATTTAAGGTCATTTTTCCCCTGATATATACAAGCTTTACTATCTTTGAGGTCCTTTTGAATACTTAAAAAAACAACTATACATCATGATTTTTGACATCGAAATGATACGCGCTGTATACCGCGATATGCCAGGGAAAATCGAGGAAGCCAGAAAAAAACTAGGTAAACCTCTTACGCTATCAGAAAAAATATTGTACAGCCATTTACATCCAGACTCACCAATGCAATCATATGCTAGGGGCAGGGATTATGTTTTTTTCCAGCCAGATCGAGTAGCTATGCAGGATGCAACGGCTCAGATGGCCTTATTACAATTCATGATGTGTGGACGTAAAAAAGTGGCAGTTCCTTCTACCGTTCATTGCGATCACCTGATCCAGGCCAAATCTGGCGCAGAGGCCGATTTGAAATCGGCGTTGGATCAAAGTTCAGAAGTGTTTGACTTTTTGCAGTCTGTTTCCAATAAATATGGAATTGGTTTTTGGAAACCAGGTGCAGGCATTATACATCAGATTGTTTTGGAAAATTATGCCTTTCCGGGGGGTATGATGATAGGTACAGACTCCCATACGGTTAATGCTGGCGGATTGGGCATGGTCGCTATTGGGGTAGGAGGTGCAGATGCAGTTGATGTAATGTCAGGAATGGCTTGGGAGCTTAAAATGCCAAAATTGATTGGAGTCAAACTGACAGGCAGCATGAATGGCTGGACATCTTCAAAGGATGTCATACTTAAAGTTGCAGGAATTTTAACTGTAAAAGGAGGAACTGGTGCTATTGTAGAATATTTTGGACCAGGTGCAGCCTCGCTTTCGTGTACGGGCAAGGGCACTATTTGCAATATGGGGGCCGAAATTGGAGCTACAACTTCAACTTTTGGATATGATGCTTCTATGGGCAGATATTTGAGGGCTACAGGAAGAGCTGAAGTAGCAGATCTCGCAGATGGAATTGCTGCACATCTTACCGGCGATGCCGAATGTTATGCCAATCCCGAGGCTTATTTCGACCAGGTGATTGAGATAGACCTGAGCACGTTAGAGCCACATGTCAATGGACCATTTACACCAGATTTGGCATGGCCAATTTCCCAATTTGCCGCTGCAGTTAAGGAACATAATTATCCGGCAAAACTGGAAGTGGGATTAATCGGATCTTGCACTAATTCTTCTTATGAGGATCTGGATCGTGCAGCCTCCTTAGCTCGTCAAGCAGTAGAAAAAAATCTGGCTGTGAATGCAGAATTTACCATTACGCCGGGCTCTGAACAGATACGATACACTGTAGAACGCGATGGCCAATTGAGAGCATTTGAGGAGATTGGCGGTGTGGTGTTGGCTAATGCTTGTGGACCTTGTATTGGACAGTGGGACAGGCATACTTCTGATCCCAATCGCAAAAACTCCATCATTACATCGTTTAACCGCAATTTTTCCAAAAGAAATGATGGCAACCCAAATACTCATGCATTTGTGGCCTCTCCAGAAATCGTTACTGCATTTGCCATAGCGGGCGATCTTACTTTTAACCCTCTGACAGACACTTTAGTCAACAAGCAAGGACAGGCAGTAAAACTGGATCCTCCAGTTGGAGTAGAATTGCCAGCAAGAGGATTTGATGTAGAGGATGCGGGTTACATAGCTCCTGCGGCTGACGGTAGTGCCATCCAAGTAGCGGTTCATCCTGAATCTAATAGATTACAATTACTGACGCCATTCACACCTATTCAATCTTCCGCACTCAAGGGCATGAGGCTATTGATCAAGGCCAAAGGCAAGTGTACCACGGACCATATATCTATGGCTGGACCGTGGTTGAAATTTCGCGGACACCTCGAAAACATTTCAAATAACTTACTTATTGGTGCCATAAATGCCTTTAATGACCAAGCGAATAGTGTATTGAATTATATCAGCGGAGAGTATATGGCTGTGCCTGATTCAGCAAGATTATACCAAAAACATAATGTAGGGACAATCGTATTTGGTGAAGAAAACTATGGCGAGGGGTCTTCCCGTGAACATGCCGCTATGGAACCCAGACATCTTGGAGTGAAGGCCGTAATTGTTAAGTCATTTGCCCGGATTCATGAGACCAATTTGAAAAAACAAGGTATGTTGGCGCTAACCTTTCAGCAGCCCGAGGATTATGCTCTAATACGTCAAGATGATCAGGTTGATCTGGAAGGATTTGATACCATGAAGCCTGGAATGCCTTTGCAGGTTGTATTACATCACGCTGATGGCACAAAAGATACTTTTGCTGTGAGTCATACCTATAATACTCAACAAATAGAATGGCTGCGGGCGGGTTCTGCACTAAATAAAATACGTCAAGAACTAGGCGCAGTTTAAGGTCTCATTGGCTCAAGGTCTGTTGTTCTCGGCCAAAAGGCGCACTTGTTTTCTAATGGCTACCATATTTTGTATGGTTTCTCTAGGAATGACTATGCTATTCATTTGACCAAAAGCTACACCGGTCAAAAGTTGTGCGGAATGATGAATTATGATTTAGGAATGCGGAATTATGAATTAGGAATGGGGAATGATGAAGGA
>CAYUZA010000071.1:5305-12560 GCA_964449535.1 uncultured Saprospiraceae bacterium | reverse complement strand
ACCTTTGTAGCGGTGTTTATGATAAAAATATTTTTATGGGCGTTGAAAAAAAGCCTGATATTCTTCAGGATGCAGATCCTACAGCTGAAACCCGGAAAGCCGATCATATAGAATTGGCCTTCAAAGCTCAGGTCGATGCCGCCCTTATTGACACTCGCTTCAACTACGAGCCATTCACCGTTGCACACCCTTTTGAACAAGCTATACCACCAACCCTTTTTGGCGGTCATAAGCTCCAGATGCCAGTTTGGATTTCTTCCATGACGGGAGGCACTCAGCTGGCAAGGACCATAAACCAGAACTTGGCTCGAGCTTGTCGAGAATTTGGAATGGGCATGGGTCTGGGTTCTTGCAGGAGCATTTTGAGCAGCAATGAGCGATTGGCTGACTTTGATGTAAGGCACATAATGGGTGATGGGTTGCCTCTTTATGCTAATTTGGGCATAGCTCAAGTAGAAAAATTATTGAACTATGGCCAGATCAATCAGCTCAAGGAACTGGTTGATAAGCTGAAGGCAGACGGACTTATAATACACGTTAATCCACTGCAAGAGTGGATGCAGCCAGAAGGAGACCGAATTGTATCATCTCCATTAGATACGATACAAAAAGTATTGGACAAACTCGACATAAAACTGATTGTCAAAGAAGTAGGGCAAGGATTTGGCCCACAATCTATGCAGAAACTATTGGAGTTGCCGTTGGAAGCTGTCGAATTTGCTGCTAATGGTGGCACTAATTTTGCCCTATTGGAACTACTGCGAAGCGAAGACTCAAAACAAGATGCCTACAATGCACTGACACGTATTGGGCATACAGCAATGGAAATGCTGGAAATGGCTCGCAACGTTTTCGCAACATCAAGGGTCCGTACTCGTCACCTGATTATTTCCGGAGGTATAGGATCATTTTTGGATGGTTATTATGCCGTGCGCAATAGTCCCTTGCCAGCAGTTTACGGACAGGCCAGCCAGTTTTTAAAGTATGCTAAAGAAGATTATGAGGTCTTACGTTCCTATGTAGAATTGCAAAAAGAGGGGCTCAAACTTGCTTATACTTATTTACACCCAAAGCAATAAGCTAATTTTCAATTAAATATTAGATGAAAGGAAATAAAACAATCACTGGATTTTCAAAACTCAATAAAACCGGAAAGCTGAGGTGGATCGTTGAGAATTTTTTTAAAGATCCAGAGCAGGTAATGCGTGAGCTTTCCAATTATTGGCTATTAAATGAAGATCAACAGCGTATTATAGACGGCTTCAGTGAAAATACCATAAGTAATTTCATTTTACCTTATGGAGTTGCTCCTAATTTCTTAATAGATGGAAAGGAGTATTGCATACCTATGGTTATAGAGGAGAGCAGTGTAGTAGCAGCTGCCTCTAGTGCTGCTAAATTTTGGTATTCTCGCGGCGGATTTAAAACATCTGTATTAGGTACGGTGAAGGTGGGACAGGTTCATTTTAAATGGCATGGCCCTAGCGAACTGCTTAAGCGTTTGTTTCCTGAAATGGAGCAATACCTCCGCGAAATAAGTGCCGACATCACAATAAACATGGAGCAAAGGGGCGGAGGAATTTTGCGAATGGAATTGATTGATTTTAGTCAAGATGAGCCCGGATATTATCAGCTCAGGGTTCATTTTGAGACTTGCGATTCGATGGGAGCAAATTTTATTAACACAGTACTTGAGCGATTTGCTGATGGTATCAGTTTATTTGTATTACAGCATGTTTTAGTACCTGAAACTTTCAAGGATGTTCAGATTATTATGTCCATCCTGTCCAATTACACACCTGAATGTGTGGTCCGAGCTGAAGTCAGTTGTCCAGTTTCAGAAATGGGTAATTTTGGTGATATGGGAGCAGAAACATTTGCAGAAAAATTTGCCACTGCTATACGCATTGCCCATTTGGATCCATACCGGGCTACCACCCACAACAAGGGTATTTTTAATGGCATTGATGCAGTAGTCCTAGCAACGGCAAATGATTTTAGAGCCATTGAAGCAAGTGGACATGCTTACGCCGCCAGAGATGGCAAGTATCGGAGCCTTAGTCAATGTGAGGTCAAAAATGGACAATTTAGATTTTGGCTAGACGTGCCTCTCGCTCTAGGAACTGTAGGTGGGCTTACTGCGCTGCATCCGATGGCCCGGCGTTCTTTAGAATTACTGGGCCAACCAAGCGCTGCTGAGCTTATGCGTATAATTGCTGCTACTGGATTGGCACAAAATTTTGCTGCTGTGAGATCCTTGATAACGACGGGTATTCAGAAAGGTCACATGAAAATGCACTTACTCAATATACTTAATCATTTAGGTGCTTCCACAGAAGAAATTGAAGCCGCATCAAAGCATTTTGAAGACAAGACAGTATCATTCAATGCGGTACGCTCCTTTTTGAATAAAGACAAAATTCATTCCTGAGCACCGTAGTATGCTTATAAAAGCCCACGGAAAACTGCTGATTAGTGGCGAATATTTAGTGCTGGAAGGTGCACTCGCTCTTGCTATCCCTTGCCGAATTGGTCAAGAAATGCGATTGAATATAGAAAGCAAGGAAAATGCCTTATTACACTGGAAGTCTTTGGATTATCAGGGAAAAGTATGGTTTGAAGGGCATTTTGACAAAAATAAAGCCGATTGGATTGGCACAGCGACAAATGCTACAAGTAGCACTTTACGATTTATATTTAATATGCTTGCCGTTGCATCGCTAAATAATTGGAAAAATGTCAGCTACATTGAAATCAAATCAAACTTTCCGCTAGAATGGGGTCTCGGCAGTAGTTCCACCCTTTTATATCTGATTGGCGAAGCATTTGAAACTGATGCTTTTGCCCTCAATAGAAATATATTTCAGGGTTCAGGTTACGACATTGCTTGTGCAGGTGCTGATAGACCACTATTGTACAGGTTGATTGGAGACAAACCCAATTGGGCATTGACTAACTGGAATCCAAGTTATCATGAAAAGCTATATTTTGTATATCTTGGAAAAAAGCAATCCTCAAAAGAGGAAATAAATCGCTTCCAAAAAACAAAAACAGATCATTCTGAAGCCGTGGCTAAAATTTCTAATTTGAGTAAAGACATAGCTTCCAATCAACACGATTTAAGATTGATGATAGATCAACTCCAAAAACATGAAGAGATTATGTCCGGAATTTTAGGACTTAAAAAAATACAAGACACTCACTTTAAAGACTTTAGAGGGGCAGTAAAGTCCCTGGGTGCATGGGGAGGCGACTTTGTACTTGCAGCTTCTACAGAAGAAAATATACCCTATTATTTCAGTCAAAAAGGCTACAAAACAATTTTCCCTTTTAAGGAAATGGCTTGTCTACAACCATAGATTGGACACATGAATTTCTTGCATAATAAAGTGAAGATCAAAAAAAATGAATAGTTTTCACTGCTTAATTTTTGTTAAGAGGGAAAAAATGCGAAATTTGCAACGCTTTTTTAGAAGGCGCACTAATAATTATCTAACTTATTATAAATGAGATACTAATGAGGAAAGCTGATTTGGTTTCAAAAATCTCTGACAAAACTGGCGTTGCCAAGGTTGATGTACTTGTAACTTTGGAAAACTTTTTCTCTGAGGTTAAGGATTCACTGGCAGATGGGGAAAACGTATACATCAGAGGTTTTGGTTCTTTTATCATAAAGAAACGTAAAAAGAAAATAGGCAGACATATCAAGAAAAATTTGTCTATTGAAATTCCTGAGCATTTCATCCCGTCTTTCAAACCTGCTAAAGTATTTCTCGACCAGGTGAAAGACAATGTAACATCAGCTCCTGAAGTAGAAGAAGATTAATTTGCTGATTATTCTGCAACTGCATCCAATAATTAAAAGCCTATGAAAATGCAGAAACATTACATAATCATAGGACTTGGGGTGCTAATGGTGTTGGTACTTTATTTTGGATTTAGTATTCGAAGCAAACAATCACACCAGACGGAAAAAGGTAGAGCACTGGTTGCCGAAGTAATGAGCGGAGAGAATCTCCTTAGAGAAGAGAGAGAGAAATTAACAGCAGACCAGAAATTGGTTTTGGAAGGCTTAGAACAACAACTTCAAAAGCCTTCAGCAGACTCGGTTGAGTTGTTGAAACAAATGGCTGGTTTTTGGTATACTGCAGGCATAGCTTCCGTTTCGGGAGTGATGGCTGAAAGAATAGCACAAATTGAAAAAACCGCAGATAGTTGGGCTATTTGCGGAACCACCTTTGCATTATGCTTAACCCAACAGACAGATGAACGCATCCGTCAATTTTGTTCTTCCAAAGGTAGATCAGCCTTCGAAAATGCAATATCTCTAGATCCTGAAAATGTAGAGTACAGAATAAATCTTGCACTTACATTTGTAGAGTCTCCACCAGAAGACAATCCAATGAAAGGGATTTTGATGTTGCGCGAACTCAATGAAGCAAATCCTGCAAATGTCGCTGTTTTATTTCAGCTAGCTAAATTGGCTGTGAAAACTGGACAAATGGATAGAGCACTAGTTAGAATAGAAGAGGGGTTGAAAATTGACCCTGAGCATATACCTTTAAATTGCCTAGCAATTGATGTTTATAGCGCAATGGGGAAGCAGGCTGAAGCTGAAAAAGCCATGGCCATTTGTAATAGAAATTAATTTTTTTAACTAATAAAGAAACTTTGTATGCCTTGCGGTAAAAAAAGAAAAAGACATAAGATCGCTACTCATAAACGTAAGAAGAGGCTGCGTAAGAACAGACATAAAAAGAAGAAATAGCCTAAGAGCCTGAGTCGTTGAACAAGGATTAAATTTTTCTTGTTCAACGATCAATTTTTGAAAACATCTTTCAAACAGGTGAGCTGAACCTATAGCCAAGGTTTTCATCAACTAGGCTATTATTTTTTCATTTCCCATTAATCTGGAAACTGAAATTCGTAGAACATTACATCTTTTAATAAAGGTTGTATGCTATTAAAAGCACTACTATGCTTCCTCTGAATTTCATTTTTATATGGGTATTTTTATATAGTTCTCTCGTCGCAATTCGGTTGTATTGCGTTTAAATCTCGATTAGCATTGTGGAAAAAGAATTAATAATACATTCCACGTCGACAGAAGTTGAAATCGCCCTATTGGAAAATGGACGCTTAGTCGAAATCCATCGGCAAAAGACCAACGCAAATTTTTCCGTTGGAGATGTCTTTTTGGGTAGAATTAAAAAATTGATGCCTGGCCTTAATGCCGCTTTTATAGATATCGGTTATAAAAAAGATGCTTTTCTACACTATACCGACTTAGGTCCCAAATTACCATCACTTCTTAAATTCACAAATCAGGCTCTCGGAAATCCAAATGCCAGCCATTCATTGGACAAATACGATCTAAAAGAAGAGATTCAAAAAAATGGCAAAATCGACCAAGTGTTTAATAAAAAACACAACGTGTTGGTACAAATTCTTAAAGAACCCATTTCCACGAAGGGGCCACGTCTTACCTGTGAAATAAATTTACCAGGTCGCCACATGGTGCTTACTCCTTTTGCTAATTCAGTAGCCGTTTCAAAAAAAATCACCAATCAAGAAGAGCGCAAACGGTTACAAATCCTCGTTGAAAGCATAAAGCCTAAAAATTTTGGAGTCATCGTGCGCACAGCAGCAGAAGGTAGAAAAGTAGCTGATCTCCACGAAGAGCTCAACGAATTACTCGAAAAATGGCAGCACATCCAGGAACAGTTAGGACACGCCACCGCACCCAAAAAATTAATGAGCGAATTAGATAAGACAAGCTCGATATTGCGTGATATCCTTAATAGTACCTTCCATAAAATAGTAGTGGACGATAAAGAGCTTCATGACAGTATTAAAGCTTATTTATTGGACATAGCGCCCGAAAAAGTCCGCATTCTACAACAGCATCGCTCTAGAGTACCTATTTTTGACACCTTTGGTGTCACGCGCCAAATCAAATCCTCGTTTGGCAAAACAGCTACGATGGGAAGTGGCGCCTACCTGATTATTGAGCACACCGAGGCCATGCACGTCATCGATGTAAATAGTGGACCTAAGAACATTGCCAATATCCAGGACGATGCCATATTGAGTGTCAATCTGGAGGCTGCTGAAGAAATAGCCAGACAGTTGAGGCTTCGAGATATTGGAGGTCTCATTGTCATAGACTTCATTGATATGCGCAATCCGGAACACAAACGGGTACTAGAATTGAAAATGAAAGAATTTATGCATCTGGATCGAGCACAACATACTTTGCTGCCCCTCAGCAAATTTGGCCTGATGCAAATTACCCGCGAACGAGTAAAACCAGAGGTAAAAATAAATACAGATGAAGTTTGCCCCGCCTGCCAGGGTAGTGGCAAGGTTAATGCCTCCGTATTAGTTATTGAAGATATCATAAGGGATTTGAAATATGTGCTTCAATCCAGACCTTCAGCCAAATTTGCCCTTCATGTCCATCCTTTCGTGCACGCCTTCCTAACTAAAGGCTTTCCAAGTCAACAATGGAAACTTTTCTTTGAGCTAAAAAGATGGATTCCAATTGTGCCAAATGCTGATTTCCATATCCATGAATATAGATTTATGGACGGCGCCGATGATGAAATTCGCTTGCATTAATCGATGCTGCAAAGACTAGCACCTTTCTAAAGGTCTATTTAGGATACAATTAGTTAATAAGCATTTAACCATAGTATAAAGTGCAGAATTCATGCCATAAATCCTAGAGCACCTAATTTTGAGCAGCTTTCCTCATAATTGGATTTTTTATGGTTTTAGTAGCGCCTTTGAATTGGGGTCTGGGGCATGCCAGTAGGTGTATCCCAATCATTCGTCATTTGTTAATCAATAAGATACCCGTGCTGCTCGCTTCAGACGGTGCTGCACTGAGTATGCTGCGACAAGAATTTCCCTCGCTACCATACAAAACATTACCTTCATATGGTACAGATTACAAAACGCCTTATCTAGCATTGAATCTTGCTCGCCAATTGCCCACTTTAATACGCGCCATACGCCAGGAGCGCCAACTGCTCATGTCTTGGATAAAAGAAAACAATATAACAGCCATTATTTCGGACAATCGATTTGGCCTTCATTGTAAAGCATTGCCAACTGTCTTTATTACGCATCAAGTAAATATTCCCATACATATTCCCGGTCTTCACCAGCTCGCAAATAGACTAAATCATCATTTTATCAACAAATTTCAGCAAATATGGGTTCCAGATTATGCCGGTCAACTAAATTTGAC